>BBCA01000032.1 GCA_001311805.1 Lentibacillus juripiscarius JCM 12147
TGAAAAGGTGCCCCAATGATGATTAATTCAAAGAAAAAATGGGAGACTTTTCACCAAATCAATGGATGAAAATTCCCCCTTCAGCGAGGAGTGCTGCTCCGCTGAATAAACTTGCAACACACGACGAGCACCAAGTATTCTGCCGGAGCGGAATCCAAGCACTCAATCATCACTAAAACCAGAAAAACGTCACGAAAGAGAATTTTCACTACGTCGCAGTTTATATCAACTCAACCGCACCGGAAAAACAACAAAGTTTACGAAAAGGGCCTTATAAAAATAAAAATAACAGCACTTTCTTGCAACCGGAATCGATATTATATATACAATCTATTTCTGTTTTCCCATTTGCCGGTCTGTATGGTAGACGAAGGCAAATACTTCGGTAACAGCCTGATAGAGTTCTTCGAGTATGGTTTCGTTTATATTTAGTTCGGCCAGCAGCTCTACTAACGATTCATCCTTCTGCAATAATTTTGTCCAGGCCTTAAAAGTTGCGGTATATCCGTTCTACTGGATGCGGTTAGCCGATTCCCCGACATGTTCTGCACACGCATGCACGTTCCTCCTTAGTTACTGACTGACGGCATCCCGGACCGGTGCATAGGATTTCCGGTGATATGGAGATATCCCGTGTTCAGTCAGCATATCCATATGCTGTTTCGTCCCGTAGCCCATGTTGGACGAAAATCCGTATATTGGGTACTGCTGATGGATATCTTTCATATAGTTGTCACGGGTAACTTTAGCCAGTATACTCGCAGCGGCAATGGAGATGCTTTCCTGATCTCCTTTGGTAATTGCTTCTGACGTACAAGACAATTGATTCAGTGACACCGCATCAATCAGCACATGGTCCGGTGCGGGACTAAGCTGGCTGATCGCATCATACATCGCAAGTTTCGTAGCTTCATAGACATTCACTTCATCGATTTTTTGATTATCAATAATGGATACGCCATAACTGACAGCTTCTTTTTTAATAATAGAGAAATACTCTTCACGGGTTTTCTGGTTCAATTGTTTGGAATCGTTCAACCCGAGCAATTTGAAATCCCGCGGCAAAATCACGGTGGCTGCAACCACCGGACCTGCAAGTGGGCCGCGACCAGCTTCATCCATCCCCGCTATATACTGGCAGCCGTCCGCATAACATTTTTGTTCATACTGGGACATATGGATGAAATTTTCCTCCAGCGCCTTTTCTTTTAATTTTTGCCGCTCATATCGTTCAATCAGCTTCTGGACGCCTTTGCGCTCATCTGATTTTAGTTCATTTATGTATGTTTCATTCAGCTCGTTTGCTTCAAATAATTGTTTCAGCAATGCTATTGATTTTGTTCCACATAATCACCTTCGTTTACGGTTATATCGGCTAAGTTACGTATCCTTAAAATAAGTATAAATGTAAATATCAAGATTTATCATATCAAAAATTAAGTAATACATGTAGTAGTACCACTTAAAATTTACAAATAGCTTCTCTTTCGCTTTCATAAATAACTTCACCCATGTACATTTAGGAATATTTACTCCATTAAAAAGACACCCGGCCGGATTCACATTATGTGTTATCCGAAGGTGTCTCCAGTGTGATTGTTCCTAATTTCCCTGCACGCAAATCGTTCAGTACTAAACCGGCCACTTTGTCAAAATTCACATTACCGCCGCTTTCCAGTGCCCCCCGTTTCTTGCCAATGGAAACGAATACCTCCCACATATCGTCCATATCATCGTCAATTCCGTACCGTTCCTTCAGCTGATCCGGGTAGTGTGTTTGCATATACTGAAGAACGAATGCAACAACGTCATCGAGCGGTAATAGCTGATCTTTAATAGTACCGATTGCTGCCAGGCGATAACCAACCATTTCATCCTCAAATTTCGGCCACAAAATTCCTGGTGTATCCAGCAGCTCGAAATCACCTTTCACTTTGATCCACTGCTGCTTTTTGGTTACACCTGGTTTATCACCAATTTGGGCAATTTATTCGCCAGACGGTTAATCAATGTCGATTTGCCAACATTCGGGATCCCAAGAATCATTGCCCGGGCAGGACGGGGATTGATACCTTTTTGCTTCAGCTTGTCCATCTTTTCCTTGCCCATCTTGTTTGCCGTTTGTATAACGCGTTTTATATCAGCTTTGTCATTCACATTAATAGCAACTGCTTCCATTCCCTGATCATGAAAATACGAAAGCCATTCAGCCGATATTTTATCATCTGCAAGATCTTTTTTTCATCATGACAATCATTTTCGGTTTTTGCTGTAAAACGTTGAAGCATTGGATTTTGTGAGGATAAAGGAGCCCGTGCATCAACGAGCTCTACTACAAAATCGACTAATTTCAGATTCTCTTCGACTTCGCGCTTTGCCTTAGCCATATGGCCTGGGAACCATTGTATGGTCATCATCCATCCCCCTATTCATGTAGTAATTGAATCCGGTCGAGCGGCCAGTAGATCAGACTGGTTTTTCCAACAATCTGATCCATGGATATAAGCCCCAGCATGCGGCTGTCCGTTGAGTTATTCCGGTTGTCACCTAACACTAACACATGATTTTCTGGAATGGTTTCATATTCACCGGGCAGTTCCTCCAACCGAAAATCACCTGTCAGCGTTTGGTAGGAAGGCATATTGTCCTTTCGTTCCTGAAGAAAAGACTCTTCCACTTTTTCGTCATCAATGTACAGTGCATCATCTTCAACCGCAACATGTTCTCCCGGCAAACCAATAACCCGCTTTATAAAATCTTTTCTGTCCGATGCGTGGAACACAACAATATCAAACCGTTCAGGCTGCTGTATATCATAAATGAATTTATTGACAATCATCTGGTCCCCGTTATGCAATGTCGGCATCATGGACGGACCATCAACACAATTGGGGCAAAAAAGACGTCCGAACGATAAATGCTATACCGAACGCAATTAACAGAGCCTTTACCCAGTCAAACCATTCACTCTTCCGTTTCGCCATATACTCCCACCGCCTGTTACAATATATGTATAACTTTATCTTGTCTGTATATCTTTATTATATCATGCTTTTATGATATGTATGGTATTTTTTTAAAAAGCAAAAAGGAGCTTGTATACATACAAACAAGCCCCTTTCATCAGTCATTCTATTGGCGGATTTAGCGACGCTCTTTAATGCGTGCTGCTTTTCCGCGCAGGTTACGAAGATAATAAAGTTTCGCACGGCGGACAAGGCCACGGCGGGAAACTTCGATTTTCGCAATACGTGGTGAGTGTACTGGGAACGTACGCTCAACACCTACACCATAAGAAATTTTTCTTACAGTGAATGTTTCGCTGATTCCGCCACCCTGGCGTTTGATAACGACACCTTCAAACACCTGGATACGCTCACGGCTGCCTTCAACAACTTTCACGTGAACTTTAACGGTGTCACCCGGGCGGAACTCAGGATGATCGGTACGAAGCTGATCCTTTGTCACTTCTTCGATAATGTTTTGCATCCTGCTTCACTCCTTCCACACCAATGCTCTTATCTCACTACGGGACAGCGGAACATCGTTTATAAAGCCTAAGCACGTACTTAAGCACAATAATTAATATACCATAATGCACTACTGAGTTCAACAATCGTTCTGATTAAATTCATTTAAAACCTTGAGGTCCACATCAGATAGGTTATTTTCGTCAATCAGTTCTCTTCGTCGTTCATACGTCCGCTTCAGCGCCTCTTTTCTGCGCCAGTCAGCAATTTTCCCGTGATCCCCTGATAATAGAATATCCGGGACTTTCATACCACGGAAATCAGCCGGTCGGGTATAATGTGGATGTTCCAGAAGTCCGGTTGAAAAGGAATCCTCAGGTGCGGATTCTTCGTTGCCAAGCACATCCGGCAGCAGCCGTACAACACTGTCGATTACTACCATCGCACCAAGCTCCCCGCCGGTCAGTACATAGTCACCAATGGATATTTCATCCGTTACAAGATGTTCTCTTATTCGCTCATCATAGCCTTCATAATGTCCGCAAATAAACACAAGGTGATCTTCTTTCGCCAGTTCTTCCGCTTTCTTTTGGTTGTACGGCTCCCCTTGAGGGCACATTAAAATCACGCGCGGATTCGTGTCTCTTTCATTATTGACAGCATCCACTGCATCAAAAACCGGCTGTGGGGTCAAAACCATGCCTGCTCCACCGCCATAAGGGTAGTCGTCCACTTTCATATGTTTATTCGTGGAGTAGTCACGAAAATTAACGAGATTATAACTGAACTTCTCTTTTTCCTGTGCTTTTTTTAAAATAGAATCATTAAAAACGCCTTCGATCATTTCCGGAAATAGTGTCAAAACATCCATATGCATCAGTCAAGCAGTCCTTCCATCGGTTCAATGACCACTTTTTCAGCGGAAACATCTACCTCTTTTACAACTTCTTCAATATAAGGAATGAGTACATCTTTTCCTTTTTCCCGTTCTACCACCCACACATCATTAGCACCGGGAGACAAAATTTCCTTGATAGACCCAAGATAGCTGCCGTTTGTCAAATAAACGGAACAGCCAATAATCTCATGGTAATAGAATTCATCTTCACTAAGCTCTGTCAGCTGGTCTTCACTGATTTTTAGAAATTGGCCCTTGAAACGTTCAACATCATTAATATTGTCATAGTCCTTAAATTGGATAAGGTCAAATCCTTTATGGATACGGTGCCCATCTACTTCTAATTCGAGGGCCTGACCGTTTTCTTTTTCCAGAATTAGCCGATTACCGATTGCAAACCGGTCGTCAAAATCCGTGATGCGCTTTACCTTAACCTCGCCTCGCACACCATGTGTATTCACAATCTTGCCAACATTAAACGTTTGTGTCATATCATCACCTGCTACTGATCAATTCGAACAACCACACCATCTTTTATAACAATGGCTGCTTCTCCCATGATTTCATCCCAATGCGAACCTTCATTGACTTCAACAAGAGCGTCAACTTCTTTTTCTGTTATTTCACTGCCTATTTCCAGAATATCCAGTTGTTCAAGTTTAAAATCAGCGAGTTTCATTTTTCTTTGCGGTTTTTATTTCTTGCTGAAACCGCTCTGAAATCTCTTGTTTGGAGACATTTCGTTTGTTTTCCAGTTTGCGCTGTTCAAACCTAAGCTGTTGACACTCTTGTTCAAGCCGCATTTTGTGGTCATGAAAACTTTTCCGCAATTCTTCTTTACTCTTCTCCGTAACAACCTGTTTGACAAGGACCTTCCTAATTATTTGCATCCTGGTTCCCCACTCTCTCTAAACGGTTTCGGTTTGGAGATCATTCTACAGAAGATACGTTACAACTTTTGTAAAAAGGGAAAGGTTTTCCCTCTCCCTCTACATAATATCCAAATAAATACGTTTGTTTGTATCCATCTTTGCAGCATAAACAATTGTACGGATAGACTTGGCAATTCGTCCATTTTTGCCGATCACCTTTCCGACATCGTTTTGATTGACGGCCAGATGGTAGACGATTTTAGCATCTTCTTCTGATTCCGTTACAACGATGTCTCCAGGGTGATCGACTAGTGGCGTTACAATTGTTTCAATCAGGGCCTTCATGATATCACACTACTTTACAGTTAATTTTTCTGTTCGTGGAATTTTTTCATGATGCCTTGTTTGGAGAAAAGATTGCGGACGGTATCACTTGGTTTCGCACCATCGGTCATCCAGTTCAACGCTTTCTCTTCATTTATATTGACTTCAACCGGGCTGACAACAGGGTTGTATGTGCCGATTTGCTCAATAAACGTCCATCTCTTGGTGAGCGTGAGTCTGCTACAACAATACGGTAGAATGGATTACGTTTTGATCCCATGCGTTTCATACGGATTTTTACAGCCATGTTTACACCTCCAATAGATCTTGTTTCACAGTTTTAAATTCTAACAGATAGACCAAAGCCTGTAAAGTGTTTTTCCATTACAGGTTTCACTAATTTCACTTGATGGTTCTTTTCGATTATATTTTGCTTTCTGAACACCGCAGCCCGAATACACTTCGCTTTCCGCAGGTGACCGGTGAGCTGCTCGTACCTCGCTGCGGGGTCTCACTTCGGGCACTATTCCCGCGGATTTCAACTGCTAAAGTCAAGATCAGACTTACATAAAAGGCAAGTTCATTCCTTTGCCTTTTTTCCCTTTTTGTCCGCCTGTCATCTGTTTCATCATTTTCTTCATTTCACTAAACTGTTTCAATAGCCTGTTCACCTGGGCTACGGAGGTCCCGGAGCCTTTAGCAATCCGTTTCTTCCGGCTTGCGTTCATGATGCTCGGATCCTGCCGCTCGTCCTTCGTCATCGACTGAATAATTGCCTCTACATAAACGAGCTGTTTCTCGTCAATTTGTGCATTTTTCAGCCCTTTCATCTTGTTGGCACCTGGAATCATGCTCATTATGTCTTCCAGCGGCCCCATGTTTTTCACTTGCCCCATCTGTTCCAGAAAATCATCAAATGTGAATGACGCTGTGCGCATTTTTTCCTGCAGTTCTTTTGCCTGCTTTTCGCTGACATTCGTCTCCGCTTTTTCAATCAGGCTTAAAACATCACCCATGCCGAGAATACGTGATGCCATGCCTTCCGGGTGAAACGGTTCAAGCTGGTCCAGTTTTTCACCCATACCGGCGAATTTAATCGGCTTTCCGGTGACAGCTCGAATGGAAAGGGCTGCACCTCCGCGTGTGTCGCCATCAAGTTTCGTCAGGACGACACCGGAGATCTCCAGCTGTTCATTAAAGCTTTCCGCTACATTGACGGCATCCTGACCGGTCATGGAATCAACAACAAGGAAAATCTCTTCCGGACTGACTGCTACTTTAATCTGCTGCAATTCATCCATCAGATCTTCATCCACATGCAGCCGTCCTGCCGTGTCAATGATAACATAGTCATTATTCTGTTCTTTCGCCTGCTCCAGTGCTTCTTTAGCTATATCAACCGGGTTCGCATCGGTTCCCCTCGAAAAACAGGCATTCCCAGCTGCTGTCCGACCGTTTCCAGCTGATCAATTGCTGCCGGGCGATAGACGTCTGCGGCAACCAAAAGAGGCGAACGATTGTGCTTTTTTCGCAAGTGGTTGGCCAGTTTGCCGGAAGTAGTTGTCTTTCCGGCACCCTGCAGACCGGCCATCATGATAACAGTCGGCGGACGGTCGGCTGTGGCTATCTTGCTCTGTTCGCCGCCCATCAGTTCGGATAATTCTTCTTTAACCACTTTAATAACCTGCTGTCCGGGGGTTAAGCTTTCCATCACTTCCTGCCCGACAGCACGCTCTTTTATACGCTTGATCAAGTCTTTGACCACTTTAAAGTTAACATCGGCTTCCAGAAGCGCAAGACGGACTTCACGCGTCATCTCTTTGACATCTTGCTCTGAAACTTTTCCTTTGCCGGTGATTTTTTTCATCGTGCTCTGCAGCCGGTCGGCCAATCCTTCAAATGCCATGGAAGGTGTCCCCCTACTCTAATTCTTTTAGCTGATGGATTAAGGCTTTCATTTCACTGTCCTGGGCAGCTTCATCCATCCTGTCCAAAATCGTCGTGCGTTTTTGGAATTTATCATATAGTCCCAGTTTAGTTTCATAGGCTTCAAGCATCTTTTCCGTCCGGCGGATATTATCATATACAGCCTGGCGCGAAACTTGCAATAACTCGGAGATTTCACCAAGCGAATAGTCCTCACGAAAATACATATCCATATAACTGCGCTGTTTAGGGGTTAATAGGGATTGATAAAAATCAAACAAGTAATTAATTCGTGTTGTTTTTGCGAGCAATCTAAAACACCCCTTGTCATATACGTCATCTGTCCATTGTTAAGTGAAATCCCTTTACAAAAAGTTTATCATCATTCTTCCCCATCTTCAAGCAGATCCGCAAACAATCCATAAACAAATGCATGGGCATCAAACGGCTCGAGATCATCCGCTTTTTCACCTAAACCGACGAACTTGACAGGGATTTCCAGTTCGTTGCGGATGGCCAGAACAATTCCACCTTTTGCTGTTCCATCAAGTTTCGTAAGGACGATGCCGGATACGTCTGTCGCTTCTGAAAATGTTTTTGCCTGATTTAAGGCATTCTGGCCGGTCGTCGCATCCAGTACGAGCAGCACATCATGTGGTGCACCGGGCACTTCCCGTTCTATCACCCGTTTGACTTTGGCCAGTTCATTCATTAAATTTACTTTATTTTGCAATCTTCCAGCCGTGTCACAGATCAGCACATCGGCATTCCGTGATTTAGCTGCTTTAATCCCATCGAAAATGACCGCAGCAGGATCACTGCCTTCACCCTGCTTAATCACGTCCACACCGGTCCGTTCGCCCCAGACATCAAGCTGTTCAATAGCACCAGCGCGGAATGTGTCGCCTGCTACCAGCATCACGTTTTTTCCTTCCAGTTTTAATTGATGCGCAAGCTTGCCGATCGAGGTCGTTCCCGACGCCATTCACCCCAACAACGAGAATGACCGACAATTCTCCTTCTTGCAGATTCAGTTTCTCCACTTCTTCGTCATCATCACCATAATAAATGTCTACTAGCTTTTCCGATATGACATCTTTGATTTCTGATGAATCTTTGATGTTTTGCCGCTTCACTTCCATTTTCAGCTCATCAATCAGATCCATCACTGTATTAACCCCGACATCCGCCGCAATGAGCACTTCTTCCAGTTCTTCAAAAAAGTCCTCGTCCACTTTGCGGTAGCGGGCAATCAGGTCATTAATTTTCCCCGAAAAGGAATTGCGCGTTTTCCATACCTTTTTATATTTTTTCGAGACGTCTTCTGTTTCTTCTTCATTCTGCTTGAATTTATTTTTCAATTTATCCATGAATCCCATGAAACGAATCCCTCCTATGCATTGATAAGTTCTTCTGTTTCTTCCAGCCGGACCGATACGAGACGGGAGACACCGGACTCCTGCATTGTAACTCCATACAGGACGTCTGATTCTTCCATTGTCCCTTTACGGTGCGTGATGACGATAAATTGTGTGTGGTCGCTGTATGCTTTCAAATACTTGGCAAACCGAACAACATTTGCTTCATCAAGGGCTGCTTCCACCTCGTCCAGTACACAAAACGGCACCGGACGGACACGCAGTATGGCAAACAGTAACGCAATCGCTGTCAAGGCCCGTTCACCACCGGAAAGCAGTCCAAGGTGCTGGAGCTTCTTGCCAGGTGGCTGGGCGATAATGTCCACACCAGTATCAAGCAAATTATTCGGATCGGTCAGTTTCAGCTCTGCTTTGCCACCACCAAATAATTGTTTGAAAACAACAGCAAACTCTTCTTTAATTTGCCCGAATGTGTCACCAAAGCGTTTCTCCATTTCCTCATCCATTTCAGCGATAACCGAATGCAATGTCTGCTTCGCTTCGACGAGGTCGTTCTGCTGTTTGGATAAAAAGTCATACCGTTCAGAAATACGGTCATACTCATCAATTGCGCCAAGGTTCACGGTTCCAAGCTGATCGATGGCTTGCTTAATCTGCTCCACCACTGATTGGGTTTCTTGAATATCGTCTGTTTTTTCATAGTCTTGTGTCGCCTTTTCAAATGTCATTGTGTATTCGGTCTGCAGCTTGTTCAGGCGGTTCTCCAGTTCGACATCAAGCCGGTTCGCCTTCACTTCTTTTTCCTGAATGGCTTCTTTCCTAGCCTGATGGCTCCGATTTTCTTCTTTCAGTTCACGCTCCTGGTCCTGCAAAAGCTGGGTCCGCTCGGAACGATTGCCTCGCATCTTCTGGATTTCCGCTGTGATGTTTTCTTTATCTGTTTTCGCCGCAGAAATACTGGCATCTATTTCTTCTTCGGTTTCGTCTGTATTTTGCACGTCCAATAATTCGTTCAGGTCATTCGCATGAATCTCATATTGTTCGCGATAATCATCGAGCTGTGTCTGTAAGCTGGTCGTTTTCTCCTGCTGGTTTTTCAGGCGTTCTTCCTGTTCTGCCAGTTCCACCCGTGCTTTCTGACAGTCTTCTTTCAGCTGCTCCTGGTTTTCCTGGAATGCTGTTTCCTGTTCAGATAGCTGATCGATTTCCTTTTGTGTGGCAGTCAGCTGCTCCGAAATTGTTTCCAGCTCTTTTGACAGTTGGGCTTCACGGGTTTCCAAATCCCGCGTGTCCTGATCAAATTGCTGCTTATCCTGATCATAAAGCTGAAGATTATCATGCAACGATGCTAATTTCATCTCCGCCTCTTTATAGGATGCACGGATTTCCTGGAGTTTTTCCTGTTCGCCAGCTATTTGTTCCTCTTCCGTGGCGAGCAATTGTTCCAGCTGGGTGATCTCCCGCTTTTGCTTGTCCACCTGCTCTTCAAACGCATTTGCTTTCTGCTGGAATTGCTCCAGTTTTTCGGTTACTTCCTGCAGATCTTTTTCCCTCGTGAAGAGTGATTGCTTCGATTTTTCTGGGCACCGCCCGACATGGATCCGCCCGGATTGACGACATCCCCTTCCAGTGTGACAACCCGGTGTTTACGTTTAACGAGCCCGGCAATGTCATTTGCATCTTTCAGTGTTTTCGCCACAAGGACATGGCCCATTAAATGAGTAACTGCTTTCTGAAAGTTCGGGGATGCTGACACTAACTCACCAGCAACCCCGACAAAACCAGGATGTTCTGCTGCTTTTGCCAGCATATCTTTCGGAATAAATCGTGCTTGAATCGAACTAAGCGGCAAAAAGGTAGCACGGCCGCTGTTCGTCTTTTTTCAGCCAGCTGATGGCACTGCGCGCTGCCTGATCGTCGCTTACCACAACGTGTTGTGCCTGACCGCCCAGTACCGTTTCAATTGCCGTAATGTATTGCTTCGGTACGTCGATAAGTTCGATAACAGCCCCGTGAATGCCGTCCAGTTTATTTTCCTCACGTGCTTTCAGGACCGCTTTTACTCCGTGGAAAATCCTTGAAAATCCTCTTTCATATCTTCGAGCATTTCTTTTTTGACTTCAATTTTTCAATATATTGATAGCCTTGATGCAGCTTTGTCTGCGCCTCCTGAAAGGTATTGCGTTTTTGACTCAAATCTTCCTTTATCTGTTGGACGGCCCGGGATTTTGTCTGGTATGTCTCTTCCTGTTCCGTATAGTCTGCCTTCAGCTTTTCCGTTTTCGCGGTGAGTTCTTTCCGTTCCTCCAGCAAATCCTGGAATTTCACTTTCTGTTTTTCTTTTTGCCGGAGAGCTGACCAAGCTGCTGCTGAATGGATTGCTTTTCATTGCGTTTGGCCGCCTGATCATTCAAGTACTCAATGTAGTCCGACTTCAATTCCTCGATGCGTTCTGCAATGTTTTGCCGGTCTGTCGTCAGTTTTGCTTCCAGGTCTTCTACTTTTGCTTTTGTTTCGTTACGGTTTACCCGCAAGGATTTCAGTTTTTGATTCTCTTCACTAAGCTCATGTTCAAGCATTTCCATGCGCTCGGCCGTTTCTTTCTTTTGTGCCTCAAGCTTATCCTTGTTTTCGGCAAAATGCTTCGTCCGTTCGTTAAACAGCTGTTTTTTTCCTTCATATTGCTCCAGCTGCTGCGTTGTCGACAGCAGCTTTGCCTGCAGCTGTTCAATTTCTTCATCAAGCTTCTGAAGTTTCTGGCGCTCATCCTCAAGCTCGGCTTCTTTTTTTCTGAATGGCCGTTTTCTGGTTCAGTTCATCGTTCTTTTTCTTTGTCCAATTCATCCAGCAGTCCCTGCCACTGTTCATGAAGCTGCTCAATTTCTGTAATGAGCAGTGAAATTTCATGTTGTTTCAGCTGTTCCTTTTTATCCAGGTAGGCTCGTGCGGTTTTCGCCTGTTCCTCAAGCGGTTCAATCTGCTGTTCGATTTCATAAATGATATCTTCCACACGATTCAAGTTTTCTTGTGTTTCCTCTAATTTATACTCAGCCTTCTTCTTCCGCTGCTTGTATTTCAAAACACCGGCAGCCTCTTCAAAAATGGTCCGCCGTTCGTCTGCTTTGGAACTTAAAATTTCCTCGACTTTTCCCTGACTGATAATCGAGAATGCTTCACGTCCAAGTCCTGAATCCATAAATAAATCAACGATATCCTTCAGGCGGCAGGACTGTTTATTAATATAAAACTCGCTCTCACCGGAACGATAGACACGTCTGGTGACACTGACTTCCTCATAGTCAAGCGGAAGTGTCTTGTCACTGTTGTCCAGTACCAGCGTAACCTCTGCAACATTCAGTGCTCGTCTGGTGTCACTGCCCTGGAAAATGACATCTTCCATTTTCGAACCGCGCAATGACCGGGCCGACTGTTCTCCAAGCACCCATCTGATTGCATCGGTAATATTACTTTTTCCGCTTCCATTCGGGCCAACCACTGCGGTTACACCCGGAACAAAATCCACACCGATCCGTTCCGCAAATGACTTGAACCCGACACTTTCCAATCGTTTCAAATACATAACTATTCTCCTATTTTCGATACAAAATATGTACGAAAACCTATTTGGCATTTTAACGCATTTATTTTATCATAAAGATAATTATCTAGCACATCTGAATTTGTATCTTCTTGTAATCAACATTGATTTAAAGGCATTTTGACGATATATATAAACTTTAGATACGTGAGTCTGTACTGGTTTATAAATATTTGAAGGTCAAAAACATGGTCAAAAAAAAATGTCATTCCCTGTTAAGTTTCGGAGGGTTGCAACAATTTATATATGACAACCGAATATGAAACTAGAATTCCACACCCGCAAATTAACAAGACTGACAGACTCACCTTTAAAATGATAATTAGCAATTCCGATAGTACAGTTATATTAAACAAATAACCCCGTACCAGTAAATCGATACGGGGTTCATCTTTAATTTTCGGATACTTTGTCGAGCTCTTCTGAGCCCCTAACTGTTATACTACCAAAACTAGCTAACTTTACATCATACCGCCCGTAAGATGAGAGTGTGTAGCATCTTTAATGGCGAATGCTAAAAGAATCATCACTTTACTGCCACTTTATTACGGGAATATTCCTTTGCCATCTTAACTGCATCGGATGCAACAATAAAGCCCCAATAGTCATTTAACAGCGGATATGCTGTTGCATTTAGGATACTTTTAACGTCATTTGGGCTAAGTGCCGGATTTGCTTCAAGCATCAATGCAATCACCCCTGCGCAAATGGGAGTTGCCATCGATGTACCTGATAACTGCAAATATTTTCATCAACAATTTGCTCAGGTCTTTGTTTCTCGATAGTTGAACCCGGTGCAAGAAGCGAAATAATATCCGTTCCCGGTGCATATAAATCCGGTTTGATTAAGGAATCGATGGTCGGGCCCCTGCTGGAATAATCAGCTATTACATCATCTGCACGTGTTTCTGTATTTTGATCGGAAGCTGCTCCTACAGTAATAATGAACGGATTAACAGCGGGGGTATTGATTGTTTTTGGCTTTGGTCCGTCATTTCCTGCTGCTGCGCACACAATGATTCCCTGGTGCCAGGCGCTCTGGACTGCTTGGGAAAGCGGATCATCACGATATGAATCATAGGCCTTAGCCCCTAAGGAAAGAGATATAATACGGATGTTATATTCTTCCTTATGTTTAATACACCATGCGATGCCCTTCAGCATTGCTGACAATCTGCCGCCTCCATTCTTATCCAGAACCTTCACCCCAATTAACGAAGCCCCGGACGCAGGACCAG
Organism: Lentibacillus juripiscarius JCM 12147; assembly: GCA_001311805.1. Next base: position 13,706 of record BBCA01000032.1, read on the forward strand.
TATATTTTCCATCGGACATTAAGCCATTCCCTGCGGCATCTCCTGCACAATGTGTTCCATGTCCATTATCATCATATGGTTCATTTTTGTCATTAACGAAATCTTTAAAAGCGACAATCCTATTTGTATCTTTTGTGAGGTCTTGGTGTGGATAAATTCCTGTATCAACAACAGCTATGTGAATACCTTTTCCAGTAAGTCCAAGCTGCTCTTGGATAGCACGTGCGCCAATTTCTTTTGTGGCAATATCAAGAAAGGCATTAATCTCGCGATCATAAAATATACGGTTGACCGCCTTATAATCTTTGATCTTTCGGATCATATCTGACGTTAGATGGCCGCAAACGGCATTTTCATCAAAACCGAGGTCGCTGTCAATACTATTATTGTCCATTTGGCAAGCATGGATGACGTCATCTTTCTGATCTTTTTCCACATCATTAGAAAAATAGACAATTACAGGAATACTTGTATCGCTTGTAGTATGAAGGGTTTTTTTCGTTCCTCCTGTAGCTTTTCCACTAATGCCGGGTCGAGTTTTTGCCACATTCCTCAAACCACACTCTATTTCGGTTACGCATTACGGTTCCCTCCTCTTTTTCCACCATTGTATATTTTCCTAACCAACCTTTAATCAAACAAGCACAAAAGCATACTAAATTTTGTTTAAAACAAAACATACCGTCGATTAAACCAACAACTTCTACAAATAAGTTTTATTATGCTTTATATCACCTTCCAATTTAATTTCACCCTTTTAGTAGAGTATTAGTGTACTCAGCTCATTCAGCATTTATTTATATAGTAACACAAATTATTTTAAATAGATATAATATTCAAACTAAAGGTCGTGCCATTGCGTTACAGCTTATTTATTAACAAGGCACCGCGAATCGATTCGATCACTTTCATTTTACCAGTTTCTTATGAATGCTATCTGTCACTTTTTCTTCATTGGAGCCAATCTCCCATTGGGTTATATATTTATCGGGTTTTTCAACACATAATTAATCATAGTTATTCAAGGTATATTTCTGAACTAATCAAAAACACAAGTTGGGCGGCAAGCCTTATTCAGGGTAAGATCCGGTAATAGAAGACTGTTCATAAGGTATTTGTACATAAGGGGATAAGAAGAACATTTTAAAAAGTTGATCAAAATGTTATGTATTCCCTTGTCAAGACATAAAAGTCATTTTAAAATAAAACCACCCTCTGCAACAGTCCAAATAATAAAATCAATCTGCAACGTGTTGCTCAAAGCCCAGCCTACCACAAACCTTGAACTAAAAATAAATAAAAATTCAGTCAACTAATTATCCATATTTCTTTTCTTTTTAAAAAAAGTAGGGTATAATCCTAGAGGATGGTCATATAATGAAAACCGTAGGCATTGTATGCCTACGGTACAATAGACCAGACCCCAACAAGGGGTGGCGCATGAGGGTAAATAGCCCCCTTTCGCCCGCCAAGCATATGAGGGGTTATTTGATATTGTCGGACATGATAAACGCTATCAACATACCGAAAGAAATCATCAGCGTCAACACGTTTGCTATGTCCACTGGCGTCACCTCCCTTCTTGGAAGGGACACCCCTCATACAAGGCTAGTCTATTGTTAAACACATTTTAACACATACTAATGCTTTATTAAGCAATTTTTGGAAATTGTATATAAATAGACAGTCTTCGATATTTTGCGCAACAAATACCGGCAAAATATAAAGTCAATCCTCAAGTGTAAAACGTCTAAAGAACGTGTTACTATAAAAAGAAAATAAGAGAAATACCCCCATTTTTATGTAGGTATTTCTCTTATTTCATTGTTGTTATTGTACCGCGAAGGCTTCTTAATATGTTAATATCGCCAGAATCCAATGAATAAGCTTATTTATTTACACAAGCAATAACAAAAATCCCATGCGGCTTCCCTTCTTCTCGTTACGATTATAATCTGGCATTACGATTATTGGTCAAAATCTCACTGGACAAGCGAAACCGATTCACGCGCAAAGTTATTAGATTAATGCACACCCGATAATGGATGACTAACATGCTGTTGTTTCCATAAAGATTTTAATCCTAATTACAGTTACTGCTTCTTGGCTAACTCATCCCTATCCAATGCTCTTGGTGGTTCCTCCATCCATCCATTTTTAATCATAAGTTTAGCCCCCTCATCAGCATACTTAAGTATTTCAGCTACTAGCCTGCTATACTGTACAGCCAAATCTCTCCTCGGACTCATTGCCATACTTGAACCGTAATAACCAACACTTAAGTCAATTAAAGCTGTGCAGTAAAAAGTCATGAGCTTATCAGAGAATGTGTAAGTAATTGAGTCTGTCACCTCTGTATCGAATGTCATAGGAACAGGAATATCATCCTCTCTCATAATTGAGCCAAATATCTCACAATGCTTTTGGGAAATTTCTTTGCCCTTTACAAGAAACTTTCTTACCTCTTTTGATTTTGCAACCTGACTAAACCCAATCATAGTGGCTATACCTAGAGCATTCCTTTGAAAGTTATTATAGAGATTCGCAATTTCTGTCCCAACTAAAGGCCTTCTTTCACCGAAATAACCTGTAAGGAAACTCTGACTTTTTACAAAATCATAATTCTCAGGTGTTGGGAGGTTTGGTGACCTGATATAGAGTCCTTTGGCTAATAAGAGTTCCTTTACTTCTCTAAGATGTTTAGTTAACTGTGAAATACATTCATTAAAGTAACTATAAACATCTGCCCTCACAGATGAAGACAAACTGATACTGTAGCCTTGCAAGGCAACTTGTGCCCCTTCGTGAAGGTAATTCAAAACATATGTATCAGTAAATAATCTGGGAGCATTTACATCTACATCCTCATCCATTTTAAATCCATATGGGATAGGATAATTTTCTTTATTAAAAATCTCAGTTAATGTTTTTAAATTCCCTTGAGTTATATCAACAGCCTGTTGGATAAGTGGTCTAATTTCCTCATCTTTTACTTTACTTAGAAATTGGTTTAATTGACATATTAATGCTGAGTCATTCATGTATGCTGTCCAAAGCTGTGTGATCTCTGCTGATGTTAATTTAACATTCTTTTCATGCTCCATTTGGGTTCCCTCCAGTAACTAATTTATGGTACTTTAGGAATCCCCGTTTTCACTTTGTATATGCACTCCATTTCTTATTTGTTCGACAGTCGTTTACATAGGTAAGCTTTTGACGTTATTTCCAGCTTTTCCTCTGCTCCACACGGCTCATACAGGTTTCCCCGCACTCCGCGTTCCATCTAACAAAATATACTAAGTATAAGTTCCTCGTCACTTCATCTTAAGATTTTCAAATCGTTTCAAGCTCACATATCGCACGGAAACGATTGACTTTTATTATCATGTCTCCGGTAAGCTGAACCCCTTAAGGGCCAGCCATCCCCCTGATTATTCACCATCAGGACTTTATTCTGCTCACAAATAAGTCCATATGCCACATCAACCCTAATCATTTTCTCATCCCTCGCTGTTTCTTAACTATTTTTCTTTAACAAAATTTGACATAGCCTTTCTTACGCAATCAGGCCCAATTGAGGTGCAGCCCTTATTGATTTTTACGCTCACTATTTGCCTCGAACAAGCATAAAAAGGAAATTATAACCAGAGCAAATGTTGATGCAGTTCCAGTTAATATTATGTTTCTATTTAACTCTCCAGACAGCCTCGCCCAACTTTCAACATTAAGTACAACTACTAAACCAATAAATGCAAATAAAATGGAGGCGATAAGCCATTCGAGGAATTTATTCATACCACAAAACCTCCCATCTATTCTGTTTTTGCAAATCAGTTCTTCCGGAGCCGCCCCCCCTATATTAGCCGACTGATTGATATGCATACCTTTAAACTAGCTCATACTAAATTTCAGTCATTTCCGTGGTCAATTTTGCTTACCTTATCCAAACAAACAATTGAAACAACCTATAAAATTTTCACTGTATAGAGTTTATTTCGTTTTATCTCAAAATTTCTAGGGTTTAAACAACGATTCTTAAAAATGCTAATTTATGGATTACTGTATAATAAATGTTATGTTAGCACGTAAATGTTCGGCGTATCGAAAAGGGGGGGGTTGGGTCCTAGACATGTTAACATTCTATAAGAAGATGCAACGTTACCGCTGAAATCGCTTTCTGGTACAGCTGGTTTGATCAATTATCTTAAGGTCGTTAAATAGCGCATAATTGTTTTTAAGTTTCAGGGGAAAATATTCAATATTATTTTGTTTAGAAAACCTACGAAAGACGGTTGATTAAGTATTTCCCCCCTCCTCCTTTAACGCTGCGATGAGGTCATCTATATTTTCAACAGGGCCAACTGGCGGTCCTTGTAGGTCGGCCTGAAACAGCTTAGCAGATCCTGAAGAAGGTAAGTGACTGTGAGCATCAATAAAACCCTGTAACATGACTTTATTATTTAAATTAATGGTTTCAGTCTGACGTCCTTTCAACTTGCTAATTTCTTTATTTGTCCCAACTGAAATAATTTTACCATCCTTGACAGCCACAGCTTCAGCTATAGACGAATCTGAATCCATTGTGATAATTTTTCCATTATAGTAAACGCTATCAGGAGCAATAGGATCAAGCTTTTTAGGGAGAGTTCCCGAAGAAAAACCTACCCAACCCAACATTAAGACTAAAGAAAGTATAAACATTTTTTCTTACGCTTAAAAGATTCCTAACCTTATATGCTTCAGCGAAAGTGAACGCTGCCCTTTCCACCTTTGTGTTTGGTTCAAACATGGCTCAATTGGTGTATCAACTATTTATACTAACTTCAATCGATGACGTGAAATTGAGCCAATTATGATAAAGGGTGATCTACTGTTTTCTAAGATAATGTGCTTAACCACTGCGGAGCTGCTTGCCCTTGACCACCGTGCCCCTTCCAGCGGAACTTAGAAGTGCTTGTCCATGGTAAGCTGGCGATACGGATGGATGGAGCCCTTATAGGTTGTTTTTTACCATCCGCCACAAGAGAATTACCATGGATACAAACAAGTTCAAGGGTGGTGGGCTTGGCAAACCTTATGGCTCGGCAGTAACTACTACTTTAGGATTTATAGATATGGCTCTGTCCGTGTGTCACAGGTGGCTCAAAATGGTGTCATAGTTGGCTCAACAACATGGCAAGTTGTACTATTTTATGTCTTTATTCAAGACAGACAGTCAAATTCTGTGAATAGCTTATATAAAGTACAATAAATAGAAAATTCAAATGGGTGGTTTGGAAGGACTTGCTTAACCACTACTACTGCCTTCGGGTGGCACTTGACCCTATAAAATGTGCACATGCCTGGTACACAAAATGTGACCACAACACTATGTTGTGGTCACAAAAGACTTTCATATCAATGGGTCTGAGCGATTACTTACATCATGCCGCCCCTTTCATATCTGATGATATCAATTTTGCTTAAAAATGATAAATCCCTTTAAATCAACGTTTTGAGCATTCATGAAAAACTTAAATGCTACACAAATGTATGTGTTTATAAATTTCCAGTGACCAAATTTGAGCAACTATAATGAATTAAAGTTGACTTTTATGGACTATTTATTCATCAGCCAAAATTAACTTTTAAGAATTATAATTTTTCATAAACAACGTCTAAGGTTTGCTTTAAAAATGTTATTAGCTCATCAATGGTTAGTGGTTCATCTCTGTGTGCTGATTCAATGCTTCCGTGATGGGATGGATTTGAAAATTCATTTAATTCCCTGAGTTCGGATATTACTTCCTCTTTTGGTTCCTTAAATTTGCAAATTGAAACCTCCAAAAGATTGATCATCTTTCCCAAGCCATCTTTATTATTTAGAGGGCCGATTAGTTGACCAGCACTGTCAGTATATTGTTTTTTAGATATTTCCTATATCTAAATTTAATACTGTCTTCAAGAACTATTCTAACTGACCCTCGAAATTCATTTATACTCTCATGTAATTTTGGGTTTTCACAAAACGATTCAATTTTTCTTTAATTGAGTAAAATATCGATGTTCCATATGATCTTCCATGTCATCTTGGTCTAAGTCTTCTAATTTCCCATTAAATATAGTAAACATACTCGGGGAAGCCTTTTCATAGATATTAAACACTAATGAATCATTATGACTCAATATAAAAGTCTGTTTTAGTTTTCGGCTCTTGTCGATCAAAAGATTTACGGTCTTATTCCTTCTGTTACTATCAAAACTTGATAAAGGATCATCAAATACAACAACCTTATTTTCTATGTTTTCTTCTATATCTAATTTTGCAAGGAAGAATGCCAGAGCCAAGGTACTCCTATCTCCCTCACTTAATGCCTTTGAGGCCTGAATTTTTCCATTTAAATTCTCAAAAGAGATTTCCTCATCATTTAAGGTTAAAACATAACTAACAGAAGGCTCTGTGCTTCGACCAACAATCGTACTTTTTATATTTTTATTTTGTATCCCGTGGAGAATTGCTTTAAGTAGTCATTTATTTTTCACCATATTTTTCAAAGATCTCTACAGAGTAATCATCCAGGTCTTTTTTCATCTCCTTATTTTTCTCATTTAAGATTTTTATTTTTTCCTCTAAATCGATGTATTCATTACAATAGGTTAGAATAGGGTCTTTAAACCGTTCTTTAATTTCTTTTAGCTTTCTTAACTCCTTTTCTAATCCCTCTAAGTCCCTTTCTGAGTTTTTTAGGTCATCAACTTCAGGGTTGATTGTCCCTAACAATTTGTTAAACTCTTCAATATAGCTGTTGAAGGCCTTTATTTCATGATCAAGCAAATCAAAACTCTCAGTTGACATGCAAATATGGGGGGTCTCTAACTTTTTATATAAATCTTGTTTAGCTCGATTATATAATTCATTTAAATCAGTATTATTTTTCTCCAGGGATACAGTGGCAGCAGCTTCGTTTTGAATTAATGGTGTCCAAAAATCTAAAAGGCTTTTATTTTTAGTAAGTTCGGATAAGCTTTTCTCTAATTCAAACTGTAAATTTATAAATTTTCCGCATCTTCAAGAATTAATTCACACTTATTTTAATTTTGTTATATTTCTCGCTGAAGAATTGTCTATAAGAAGTGATTAAGTGTTGAACTTTAGTTAATTCTTGGCTACAAAATGGACATTTTTCTTCTTCATGATCAATTGAAAGATAACCTTTTCTTATCCAACCTTCGGGGTTTTCCATGTTATTTAACTTTAAACTATGTATATGATCTTGGACGTTGTGTATGTACTCATTATCGATATCTTCTACGCTAGTACCAATAATTGATTCACATTGCTGTATGTCTATTGGCAACTTTATTTTAGGAACCAACTTTGGCTTTTCTGTATTTTTATGTGCTCTTGTTGTTGTGCCAGTTCTATTTCCTTACTTTTAGAGTTTATTTTCTGGTCAATATTTTCTTCCGAACCCACCTTAATATAGTCCTTAACCTTAAATTCTTTAATAACTTTGGTTATTTCAAGTTCATTTCTTTTGTTTCTTTTTATCTTCAGCTATTGTCTCCTTATTTTGCTTAATATTTTCTGATAGTTTAACTCCCTTTTCTCCAATGACAAATTGGTGTAGTTTTTTTTTTGTGGTCCGGAGAAACCTCAAACCCAGAAAATATATTATTATTAATAAAGAAGGTATCAAAAACCTCTAGGTTATCTAAGGTATTACGCCACTTATTTCCTTTAAAATCATACCGTACATCTTCACCAAGTATTGATACTTCTTGGTCTTTTTCAAAACCGATAGTTTTTCTATCATTTATGATATTCGGATTTCCATCCTCTAAGGATTTGAAGATAGCTGATAAGGTAGTTTTTCCACTACCATTATTAGCATAAATAACATTTAAACGGTCAAATAGCGACCCTGTTTTCATATCACTGGCGTTAAAATGTTCATACTTTCCTACACCTTTTATAGAGATTAATTTTCTAATCATATAGTCATACCTCCTAATATTCAACCTGTAATTATCAACAAGAATTTCACTTCACAAATGCTTTTGAAATAATTGTTTGAATCATTTATCCAGAAAATGACCCGATCGTATTGCTGAACAAGAAGAATCCCAATATTACTAAAGCAATTTTTGAGTAAACTTGTACCAAAAGAACCAACTTACGTCCAGGAAGAAATGCTGACAAACCTGGAAGGAAACGGTATGTGTGCTGCTCTTTATCTCGGATGGCTTTAGGACACCTGTGATGAACGGACATATTCATTCCATAACTAACCTATGTGCACCCTGCAATATCATTTTTTCTTCATTAGTGACAATATGCTCCTAACATGGACATAAGTTCGTGGTAATGGAAAGAATCAAAACGCTTAGTGGAGATTTTATATTTCTTGAAGGCTGGTGCTGCAATTTACCATCCTACACCATAAGTGTCCTGCATGGTTCTTTCAATGTACTGTCTCACCCTAGTTTCAATTTCAAACAATAGCCCATAAGCTTCTTTCAAGTATTCAGTTTGCATATGATTGTTCTCCTTGTGCCATAGTAACTGTCTTTACTATCTTTAGGAATAAAGTTCGACATGGAATGCCGAATTCCTGCATACAAACGAATTTTCCATAAAAAGTACCCTTCACTCCTTATTGTAAGATTACAAGGGAAATTAACAAAAGAAAACGAATAGAGGTGTTATTAAGGAATTAAAAGAGCTAAAAGAGAATAATACTAGAGAAGCCTTTTTATTTAATGATGCCTGCTTCTCACTGTAATAAAACTTTACATAGTAGGAAACAGGCACCGAAATTCAAAAGGATACTGTCAACTTAAGTCATTGCTAGCATCCTTTCATTCCTCCCCATGTTATTGGACTTTACATGCAGGAGGTTAATAGATTTTGGGATGACTGGCAAGGCTCTTTTTTTATAATGGCAGTTGTGTATTTTTTACACTGCCGAGTTATGTAGTTTTATTCTGCCATAAACACCGCACTTCGAAATGGCGTCAAAATGAATAAAGATAGGACCCTGTCCTTCAGAGGATATGGATTCATCGTCCACCTGGACGGTAAGCCATTGTGTTGGTTCCGGTTCGGCAGGAATCCTATCGTTTTCAAATCGCTGCACCCAATAATACATTTGGTGGACTTTGATTTTTGGTTACGGCACCATTCCGCAATCGTTTGCCCGCTTTCTTTCCAAGTGTCATATCGCGCTTTCCACTCTATTCTTTTGTCTTTCAGGGTCATCGCTCAACCTCCCGAATGAATTTCTAAGAAGTTTATCGCGAAACGAGATATGGAATTAGTTAGGCGATTGTTATTATTAGTTGAAAATAACGACGATCGAAAAGAACTTAAAATTCAAGATAATTCAGACCGTGAAATTTGTTTCATATCATCTAAAAATCTTAGATCAAGCTGGATATGTTATGGCTTCATTGACATAGGATGGGCATGAATTTTCGGATTCCATTAAGGATAATAATATTTGGGATGAAACTAAAAAAGGACTCAAAGGTAAAGGGTTTGAACTTGGGTCCGTACCGTTTGACGTAATAAAAGAATATGCTAAATTACATATAACCCCGCTCAGCGAATGGTGAAGATCAGCAGTTATCTTTTATGATATGGCCATTGGCTGTTCCAGGACAACCATCCTATCCCCTATTCCCTCAAACCTTAAGTATGTAGAAAATATATAGAGTAGAGTAGGAGGAGGGCTTTCACCCTCCGCCCTCTCATCAAACCGGTCGTGCAGCTTTTCCGCATCCGGCTTTCACTTCGTCAGTTCCATTGGTTTGGCTTTCCCCTTTAGGGTTATACCTCCCCTACCTATTGAAGTTTACCAATAGGACCTACAGTTCTCCCCCCAGTAATTACACATTCTATTCCATCCATCCAGACCCTAATCACGTCGATGTGCCCTATGGGTCGTTTCCCTTTTCCAATTTTCCCACAGAGTATGCCTTTCGCATAGGTTTCCCCGTTTTTCGGGCGGATCACCCAACATCGCCGCCACCTCTGGTTCACATGTTGTTCCGGGCTGGACTTTGCCTGCAGACCTTTCAGATGCCCCTTTGCAGAGGACACCCTGTCAATTCTGCCCCCTCAGGGCGGGGACCTTGCTTTGGCTACGACACTTAAAGGGAAAAGTTATCGTGTGGATTTAAACCACCTAGACTGTGCAACTGTGGGGCACACCAAAAACGGCCGCATATGTTGCGATCGTAAAGATAGTTTTTCTACTCTTCACACTTAAATATGTCCTCTATATTATTAGACCAGAAGTGTTCATAGTACCCATCATTAAATGGGTTATCCTCGTTATATAAAACAAGATCTACAATGACATTATATCTCTCCTTTTTAAAAGTTTTATTCTTAAAAATGTTATTAAATCCACCGACCTTATTAATAGTACTTGCGTGTGTTGTTCCCTTAGGGTCAACAAAGATTATTCTGTAACCATCACTACCTTTTTCACGAAGCCAGAATATAAAATCGGGTTTAAATTTCTTAGGTTCGCCATTGTCGAAGTAAGGTATATATACATCATCTAGTGATTCATCTAGCTTACTAAACATCCACCATTCATATTTTTGATTAATTTTATCAGAGTTATTTTTAATATAGGTTTCAAGGTTTTTTATAAAATTAACTTCACTTGGGATATTAATAATATGCTTAATATATTCTACGTTTTCCTTGTTACTATATATAAGCGGATAGTAGAAGTGCGAGTTAATGTATTTTATTGTTAAGTCTCTATATTCTGCTTTTTTCTTAATTAAGCCTTCTTCTAACAATTCAATATATTGCTCCGTTGAGTACCTTTCTTTATCAACGTAGCTTCTAACTGAATCAACTCTATGTTGTATCTCCCTATAATCTTCTTCATTTACTTTAATATGCTTAAAGTGTACTAAATCATTCTCATCATCAAGCTGCTTAAAATTACTAAGTTTTTTGGTCTTGCGACCTTAGGTATTGTTTAATTTTGCGATATATCAAACCTAAGTTTTTATAAGTATATTTTTCATCTTCAACGAAAAGATCTTTAGGTTTTTGACTTAGGTGGTTGAAGTATTTTACTTCGTTATAGCTAAGGCCATACTCTAGAGCTAACACGCTCGAAGGGGTTGATTGAATATCTTTGATAAAACGATTCAAATCATTACTATGAATTTTATTTTCTTAAGTTTTGAGTTATCTTTTGGAGTATTTTCATACTTAGGTATAAGCAACTCATATACATGAGAATTCTTAGATATTTCAATTCTCTTTTGGGTACCTTCTGATTTTTGATCATCTACTGTTTTTAAAACATTCTCTATAGTATCTTTTTCTGTAGCAAAGATAAATAATGTTTCCAGTAAAGGAGAACTATCCTTCAAATGGTCAAAAATTTCTTGGTCAATTTCTCCATTATTATATAGGCCTTTTAGTCTTTTACGTTGATTTTTTACTGGCTCTACTCTTATTCCGCGTCCTATTGATTGTAGGATGAACTTTTTGCATCAGTTTTCCCGATGTTAATAAAGTTAAGAACATTAGGTCTAGTTGAGTCCCATCCTTCATAGAAAGACCTCGATCCCATAAGGATATTTATATCAGGGGTAGAGTTTAAATGTTCAAAGTACCTTTTGTCATCATAGCTTCCAGTATGTTCGTAACCGCTGAGAATTTCGTTTCTCCAATTAGATATCTCTCCTATTCTTATTAGAGCAAATGGAGTAGATTTCTCGGACGACTTTAACCTTAACCCAATTTCTTTTATTATCAACATATACATACTCGATAGCACTAGGAGTTTCTGCATTAAAAACCTTCGATAATACAACTTTAGGAGTAATATTTTCTATAAAGCTTACATCCATATCTATTTTTTCTTTTTCGAAGATATACGTTTCTTTATTAGTGATTTCGTCTATTAACTCCTGTCTAGCTCTTTTGAAGATCTCTAATGAGTAATTATCTCCAGCAAAATTCTTTAACTCTTTAAAAAACAAGTGGAGATCTGAGTCAGATTGAGTAACCGTTTGAGTAAGAGTAACCATTAAAGGTGAATGATAATAATTGTCCCCATTCACTTCATATGCTAGTTTAGAAGCAGTTAAGGTAATAAGAGACTTTGTTACTATTAATTCTTTCTTGTAATTACTTGTATCATCGTCCCGTTTACTGAAGTCAAATGTCGAATCACTAACATAGATATTTTTTTTCCATAACCGTTGCTAATGAATTTCTCTAAGTTAAAGTTATTAAGCTGTAGTTGTATAATCTAATAAATCGCTAAAAGTTGCTGATAGATTAAACAAGAAGCCATTTCTTGAGATAACATTAAAGTAAGCTTGTTGTTTAGAACTTTCTTTATTACCTTTGTGTGCTTCGTCTAAAACTATATACCAATTACCGTTATTTTCATAATGTAAGTAATTAAGCTTTGCATCGCCTTGAGTATCACTTATTAAATCGGAACGGTAATAGTAAATATCAATCTGGTCCTCAAACTTTAGAGCCTTTTGTAATTTATTTTTCTCATACTCCTTAAGGTTAATGAAATTGATATAGACGTTGTTCCTAATATTTGAATTAAATTCTTTTACTAGAGCCTTAGTCTGTTCGATAATCTTCTCACTAGGGGCAAGAAATAATACATCTTTTGATGGGATTTCATTATTTTGTATTAATTGGTGTATTAACTCAAAAAGTTTTACTATTATTAAGGTCTTTCCACTTCCAGTTGCCATCCATAATGATAAACGATTATTAAACCTATCAAAGTTTATTTTATCATTTTCGAAAGAGAAGAAATCCTCATAAATATCAATTAAATGTTGGTTCTTTTTTAGACGCTTTAGATGTAATTTATCAACTGGGGCATTATTATTTTGATATATATACCCTAAGTTGCCTTTTCTTTTCGATACGTCTTTATAATCTTCATCTAGTGAGTAATCTAAAGATTTTTCATAATATAAATATAATGATTTAATAACATTTTGAAGAGCATTGACCTGATAGTTATATAGGTTTTTTCCATTGAGTATTGATGAAGGTTATTGATATACCATGTTTCAGGTAAGTCATAATAATTAATATCATCAATTACTTGACTTAGTGTCAAATTCATAAAGTATTTCACCACCTAATTAACGGTTTGATATATTGAAGGTCTAAATCATTTAAATTGATTGGTGGATTATTTTCTAAAATAAGATTGTTATCATTTTTAGATATTATTCTTTCACCAATTAAATTAGAAAGCGATTCTGGTAAATCAATGTTCGGATAAATTCTATCAGGATTGAAGGAATAGGTATTATTAGTTTCGTCTCCTTCTACTGCAAATGACAATTTTTCATCTCGGAAAAAAATATACTGCTCATATGGAGATTTGTTTGCATTATACATTGTGAAATTTTCGTCTTTATATATGGCATTCTTTAATGTGTCTTCATATTGTTCTAGAGTATAGTACTTGAAAAATCCTCCACCTTGAAAATCTAGGTTTTTAGTAATGCCTGTATTATCTCCGTTTAGTACATTCTTCATTCTAGTTAGTGTCTTTTCTTCAAAATGCTCACCAAACTCAACACCAATCCATTTTCTTCCTAGCTTATGTGCTGCAGCGGTTGTTGTTCCACTTCCCACAAAAAATCCATTACAATATCATCTGAAGAATCAGTTGTCATTTCGATAATTCGTTGTAAAAGACGTTCTGGCTTTTTGCCATTTTTAATTCTATGTTCCCTTCGTTAGCAATACCTGCCCACGATATATCAGTCCAATTATCTGTCAATAATTCAGTAGGTACTAGTTCTTTATCAATCTCTTTAAGTTTATTGGCATAGAAGGATAATGATCCACCTTTATAAATATATAAATTGGTATTATCTTCTCGTTCCACACTTATTACCTGTTCAGTGTTCTTAGAATCTTTTAATAGTTCCTTCACCGTATCAGTTGGTTTGTGAGGATCTCGTTTACTTACGATCCTTTCCGCATTTTCTAACGCAAAATCACCAATGAATATGTCCCTGATAGTTTTCCATTTATCGCCCCATTTCTCTTTGGCTTCTTTATTATCATCAATCTCGTTAACCTCGTAAAATTTATCGATAATAGGTGTTAATTCCCAATGCTCTGGAGAGTCATCAATATTTTCAATATAAAGGTTATAATTGCTGTCGTAGTCAACTTTTGTGTACATCTTTTTAAATGGAAATTTGGACTTATCTTTGGTCACAAATAACAAATATTCAGTAACGTCTATGGGCCCAGGGTTTACAGTTTTAAACCCTGCAGGAGAAGATGTCTTTACTGAAATTAACTGGACAATATTTTCTTCGCCAAATATATCTGCAAGTAAATGCTTTAGATTGTGTATTTCTTTATAATCAATTTGGCAAATTAATGCTCCATCTTCGGATAGCATATTTTTAGCTATTTCCAACCTGTTTTCCATCATGGTTAACCAACTACTATGCTTCATTTTATCCTTATAAATAAACTCATCGTCTTCAGTATTATAAGGAGGGTCTATATAAATTAACTTAATGTCATCGTATTTGTCTTTCAGCGTGTTGAGTGCTTGGTAATTATCGCTTTTAATAAGTAAACCGTCCATACTTCTATCTAAATTAGTAATACTATCAATAATTTCTTCCCTCAATGAATCGAAATACTTTGTATCAATAGGAAGGAATGGATAATTCTCCGGGTCTATATTATCTAATTCGATATCTTTAATATAATGATTATTTAGCCACTCATCATATTGTTGATCAATGTTATCGTGTTCTTTAATTTTATCAATCAAGGACTCATCCATTTCTGATAGTGAAATTACATAGTTACTATCCAAAACGAATTTGGGTTTGTTCCATATTTTCATTAGCTCATCTTCAAATTGAGAAATAAAATGAATAATCTTATATGCGATATCTTTAAGTGCTCTTATTTGGTTCAGTCTAGCTTCATTAAAGTTATTACGCGTTTCTTTAAACATATAGTGATATAACCAATTTTCAAATTGTTCTTCTAAAAAGCCTTTTGCGTCTTTATTAATAAAGTAGTCAAACTCAGTCTGACTCTTGAAAGTACGTATTGCTTTAAATAGTTCATGTTTATGAACATCACTTTGAACGTGCTTATTAATCGCTTTTAATAATTCATCCTCTTTAGTTTTCCTACCATTTTGTGAGTATGTAACTCTTAAAGTAATTATTGTTTCCTTGCCGGTTTCCTTAGCGCCTACAAAGTCAAACACTAATTCCTTCTTTTCATCATTCTTTTTATGTTCTAACTCAGAAGTGTCAATAAACTTCTTACCTTCTACATCAATACTTAAATCCTGGAATAATATCTCTGATTTTACGTAATATAGCATTTTCGTTTTCCAAAATAGAACAACGTCTTTATTATTTGTATATACTCTTTCATAGATGTTTTGATGTAAAGGAGAATAATTGAAATATATTGCACCTGAATCACTAAAATATCTATTGAAAAAAGTGTACAATTTATCAAAGAACTCATCTCTAAAACTAGGCATAGGTGCTAACGTGTTTTCTATATCATTTTTAAGAGTTTGTTTTATATTAGAGAAATATTGCGATTTAATATTAAGTAAATTGACATATCCTCCCACACCCTCTACTTTAACCCCAATAAAATATCTTCTAACGCATTAAAAAACTTATTTTCTTTATTCATTTTTATCACCTCTTCGTTGATATTACTATCATTTATTCTACCCAAAAACAACGAGTTAATAAATATATAAACAAATCCATATATATGCTAGGACCCGCTAGCTACCTATTTCTTTATTTATTATTCGATTTTCTTTGGTACTTATGTCTCAATTCACTTCGTACTTATACTGCGGGATAATAATTTTAGTAAGTATCATCTTAAACTTTTGTTGCTCTGGTGTGATCTCGCCCTTTATTCGAATATGATGATAAAGATGAGCATATCCACCGTCACCAATATCCAATCTGTTCTTATATACTCACGAGATTAATATCGTTTTAACATATTCTGCGGTTCAATATTTCAGGAGGCATGCCTATCGCTCCAGCGTCTTTTTCTTAATTGGAGACGGCACCTTCTATCTACTTTTTTAGATAAATCTCCGTTAAAGCACTGATTAAGTATTAGTCTAGCTTGTATAAGGAAGCTTAGAGCTTGTCAAAATAAAAATCAAATTTCATGTTAAGATACTCTTCATTTCACATTAAGTTGGCGATACAATGAAGTTTTTGACACATTTGTAATTTCACAAATAGTGCTAACCGACATGTTTCCTGCCTTATATAATTCAATAGCATGCTCCATTCTCGCATGGTTATTATGATATTTCTTTGTTCTACCCTTATATTTGCCCTGCTCTTTAGCAAGCTCTACCATCCTCTCCCTTTGCCGCATAAGAAGTAAATCACGTTCCAGCTGATTGACTCCAGCCATAACCGTTATTAAAAATTGACTATAAGGATTATCTTCGGACAAATCCAGCCATGTATCTTTTAATGATTTGAGATTGGCCCCTTTGTTACGAATCATATCAATTAATTCGAATAGATCTTGTGTACTTCTGGTTATACGTGCTAAGTCGGTAACGTAAATAACGTCACCATCTTTCAGGTCCTGCAGCAATTGTTGTAATGTAATTGTGGCCGATTATCCTGACGTATCCCCGATATTTTTCGTGATAAATATCTTCTTCCTTCAAAAAACCTAAACTATTCAAAAATACACACCAATATCTACTAAATATGCTATTATTTAATCGGGTGATAAATATGATGCAAGTAATTGGTGAAACAACCGTCTATTTTAAAACGGATAAATTTTCCATGAACCTAGTTCAATCAAGATTAAATGATGCATTTGAGAAATTTGACATCATTTCTCACGACATCTATAAAGTGAGGCACAAACTACATATTAAATTTATCATGAATATGCAGGAAAACAACAAATGCAAACTTCTCGATGACTACATAAGCTACGTATTACCAGAATTAAAGAGTCATTTTCCATGGGAATTCGAATTTCAGCCTTTAATAGTCCACCAAATCACAAAATCATACCAACCTCTTCAACCAATAAACAAGCATATGACTGCATTTATAAATAACAAACTAAGCAATAATGATTAACGCCCAAAGTTCCCTTTAAGTCTTCGGGCCAAAGAACATTTATTTTATGCTTACTTTTTACGGACTTGTTTAAAAAATTTACCCACCAACAATTGCCAAATTTGAGTTACAGTTGATCCATTTTATCCAACATTTCAGTCTTAGTTGGATTCGTATACAACAGAGTCGTATGAATATTCGAATGACCAGCCTGATTTGCCACTTCATGAATACTTAAGCCTTTGGCAATTGCATTGGAACAAAAGAAGTGCCTCAACACGTGAGGGGTGATTTTTTTACCAACTTCTTTAGCGTATCTTTGAAATGCTGTATTGACAACAGTACGATCAAGACGCCGGTTCCGATTACTCGGAAACAGATAATCACTATCTATTTCTTTTTCCTTCCTTTCCTTCAACCAGGATTGTAACGCTACATGAACCTTCTCACTCATGTATACAATTCTCGTTTTATCCCCTTTTCCATTTCTCACCGTAATTTCTCTCGTCACTAGATGAACATCATGAAGATGCAAATCCAGTGCTTCTGATAGTCTTAAACCAGCATAGGCAAATATCGTAGCTAAAGCATAATAACGCATATGATCGTTATCCAATGTAACCTGACGAACTTCTCCACATCTTTATATTCTAATGTTGATAAAGATGCATATTGTTGTTGAACTCTTTCGAAATCCTTCTTTCCAATGACTACATTAGGTTGCACACGGTACTCTTCCATCAGAAATTGATTGAATTTTATTAAGCCGCTCAACTTTGTGTTGATTGTTTTCGGATTTAATTTTTTAACGGTCTTCAAGAAGGAAATATACTCAAGTACATTTTCTCGGTGAAGTTTTTGAAATGGAACATCCTTTGATTCATCAAACCATTTCAAATAACCTTTGACTGACTGAAGGTATCCTCTTATGGAATTTTCCTTTAAATCTTTATTTTGTAAATAAATATAAAAGGATTCTATCATGAATGACCCCCTCCTTAAATTATGTTGGATTCTTCAATTCGCTTATCCTTCTAAATTATGTTGGATTCTACACTTACAATTCTATCAGATGACGAGAAAAACACAACATAAATGACATTATGTTGTGTAACGAAAACTTTCAATGTATCACCTGTAACTGCTAACTTATCGATTCAATGGTAAGGTTACTTGGCATGTCCAATTTTAGTATAACATGTTCTTTTGAACTTTTTTAGACCTAAATGTTGACAACTATTAGCTGGTATTATTGAATATTTTATTGTGCCAATCTTTGTCTAAGAGAGTGTACAATATTCTGTGTAAGTAGATATAACCAAACGATGTTCATAGAAAAAGGAAGCCCTTTCCTGTAGAATAAAGGTTAGCGGACTACATTTACAGAAAAGAAGTCTTCCCTATGAATCATCTTACTACAGACTAATCGAAGCTCTAGCCCAAAAACAAGATATTGAAAAAAGTTTTTCGTCTCCATCTGGAAACTGCGATTAACAGCTTTTTAAACATGAACTGACCGTCTTTTTAGACTATGAGCCATATTGATCAAGAAGGTGTTTATTCCGGCAATTCCCGTAATGGCTTTTACGATCGCACGTTCAAAACGGAATACGGGGAACTTCATCTTCGTATCCCTAGAGACGAAATGGAGAGTTTCAACAACAAACATTGGCACCATATAAACGTTCTAACAATACGCTGGAACAGTTTGTCATTCATAACACTGTATTGTCCTTTCTGCAATTCTTAATTTACTTAAGTTGATAATCAGAAAAGCTATTTTCTTAGTGATCGGCTTAAGATGTTTCTTTTCAGCGGAGAACACCTCAACCGGTCTCTTTTTATGGGTAAGCGTAAAATAATCCCCACCTATAAAAAGATGGGGATTCCTTGTATCTTTATTTAGATTTATTTGGAACGTGGCATTCCTGAGGGAGTGTTGCTGACCATGGCAGGTATTGAGCAATTTTCTCCTTTGCCGTGTAGCCATATTGGGAAGTTGCTCAAAAAGCTAGCTGAAATAATGGAACGGATTTAATCCATTTTCGTTGACTTTCTAGACCATGTTAGAATAATTTCACTCTTCGTTTCATTCTGCCTGCTGTATCTCCTTTAGTTCAGAATGGTATCCATTCCATCGATCCTGCTCAGAATATTCTTTGATATCTATACACTTCCACAAGTAACTTTATAACCAGGAAAAGCTAAATCATGGTTGAAAAATGCATGTTTGATTTGGCTTCTAAAGTTATTTTTGCCATCAGGACCCAAACTTTTTTGTTTCCCTTTTAGCGTAAGCGTCAAATGAAACACACGCAGGAATTAATGGTCTCCATGTGGTAATCCTCTTAAGAATTAGTTCGGAAGGTTAAGCTATTACCTTTTTCTTTTTTCATGGGGAAGTGATGTTTTTTCCATTTTTAATAATTTTAGTTGGGGAGCTTATGTCCTGTAGGGAAAGATTATATACATATTTTCCTACCTATATACATATAGTATCAGATCAGATCAAGAATGAACCTTGAATATTTATCTAAATATTTCATAAGGTATTTCTGTGTTAACAACACTATATACGACATCATTACAGAGTATTAGATAAAAGGGGGGCTTGGGCATAGAATGCCTTGTAATTAGTGATTTACTTTGTTAGAATTTTTTAAAACATAGATAGAAAGGATGAGAGCGAATAAATGAAGAAATTATTAATTATATTAACATCAATCCTTCACATTTTAATAGTTTACTTGTGGGTTATAGATTGGGGGCCACTATATTCATCATTTGGAATAATAACATGGATAATATTTGGAACTTTGGGTTTTATACTTTTCTTTAGCATTACAGAAAAAAACATAAAACTCTAAAATGGATAATCATTGGAACTAGTTCTTTAATCATTATTATTGGTTTATATACTTATTTGTTGAATTTGCCACAAGTCAAATGACTTAATGTTTTGACTTTTTACATTTATTTTGATACTATAATCATCGGTACGTAACTGATTAATAAATGGGAAAGGTGGGTTTATATGAGGTTTCTAATAAAAAGAAAA
>BBCA01000033.1 GCA_001311805.1 Lentibacillus juripiscarius JCM 12147
AAAAAACAGACAGCGTATGCCGCTGTCTGTTTTCCTATTGGAGTTATTACTCAATGATTGTTGAAACAACGCCAGATCCCACTGTGCGTCCACCTTCACGGATGGAGAAACGGGTGCCGTCCTCGATGGCAATCGGTGAAATCAAGTCAACCTTCATTTCAATGTTGTCACCAGGCATAACCATTTCTACACCTTCAGGAAGTTCAATAACACCAGTTACGTCCGTTGTTCGGAAATAGAATTGCGGACGATAGTTAGCAAAGAAAGGTGTATGACGTCCACCTTCATCTTTGGACAATACGTAAACTTCTGCTTTAAATTGCATATGTGGTGTAATAGATCCTGGCTTAGCCAAAACCTGTCCACGGTTAATGTCTTCACGAGCTACACCACGGAGAAGCGCACCAATGTTGTCTCCAGCTTCAGCGTAGTCAAGAAGCTTACGGAACATCTCAACGCCAGTAACCGTTGTTTTTCTCAGGTCTTCAGCAAGGCCAACGATTTCAACTTCGTCCCCTACTTTAACAGTTCCACGCTCAACACGGCCAGTTGCAACCGTTCCGCGTCCTGTGATGGAGAAGACGTCCTCAACAGGCATCATGAACGCTTTTTCATGGTCACGCTCAGGTGTTGGAATGTATTCATCGATTGCTGTCATCAGTTCCATGATTTTGCCCTGATGCTCTTCATCGCCTTCAAGTGCTTTCAATGCCGAACCTTTAACCACTGGAATATCATCTCCAGGGAAATCATATTCTGTCAGCAAGTCGCGAACTTCCATTTCAACCAATTCAAGAAGCTCTTCGTCATCAACCATGTCAACTTTGTTCAAGAATACAACAATTGCCGGAACACCAACGTTACGTGAAAGCAAAATGTGTTCACGTGTTTGTGGCATTGGGCCGTCAGCTGCAGATACAACCAGGATAGCGCCGTCCATTTGTGCGGCACCAGTGATCATGTTTTTAACATAGTCAGCGTGGCCTGGACAGTCAACGTGTGCATAGTGACGTGTTTCTGTTTCATACTCAACGTGAGATGTTGCGATTGTAATTCCGCGCTCTTTTTCTTCCGGTGCATGGTCGATTTGATCGAAGTCCATTGCAGTACCTTTGCCGGATTTTGTATGCATCGTCGTTGTGATTGCTGCAGTCAGTGTTGTTTTACCATGGTCAACGTGTCCAATCGTTCCAATGTTAACGTGACTTTTCGAACGGTCAAATTTTTCTT
Organism: Lentibacillus juripiscarius JCM 12147; assembly: GCA_001311805.1. The sequence goes on from BBCA01000033.1 coordinate 1,231, forward strand.
TAGACATGTATAGTTCCTCCTTTAGTAAAATAAAAGTATAGTATGGGTTTATATCAAGCAAGGAAAAACAATGGCGCTTATCCTTAGCCTTCAATAAATGTTATACGTCAGTTGTCAGGAAAAATCAATTATTCTCCTGCATTTTTCTTAATAATTTCTTCAGAGATGCTTTTCGGTACTTCTTCGTAGTGATCGAAATGCATTGTAAATGTTCCACGGCCTTGTGTATTGGAACGAAGTGAAGTTGCATAACCAAACATTTCAGCCAGTGGTACGAAAGCTCTGACAACCTGGGCAGGTCCGCGTGGTTCCATTCCTTCTACGCGTCCGCGGCGAGATGTCACATCACCCATGATATCTCCCATGTATTCTTCAGGGACAACGACGTCAACTTTCATCATTGGTTCCAGAAGAACAGGTTTACACTTGGCTTTCGCTTCCCTAAGGGCCATGGACCCGGCAATTTTAAATGCCATCTCGTTGGAGTCTACGTCATGGTAGCTTCCATCAAATAGCGTCGCCTTAACATCAATAAGCGGGTAACCGGCAAGGACACCGTTTTCTAATGCTTCACGGATTCCTGCTTCAACAGATGGAATATATTCCCGTGGTACGACACCGCCGACAATTTGTTGTTGAATTCAAATCCAGCGCCTTCTTCATTTGGCTCAAATTCAACCAGGACATGGCCGTACTGACCGCGTCCACCGGATTGACGGATGAATTTACCTTCAACTTCAGCCGATTCGCGGAATGTTTCACGGTAAGCGACTTGTGGTGCACCGACTTGTGCTTCCACTTTGAACTCAACTTTCAGGCGGTTGACAATAACGTCAAGGTGCAACTCACCCATCCCGGAAATGATAGTCTGGCCTGTTTCCACGTCCGTTTCTGTTTTAAAGGTCGGATCCTCTTCTGCGAGTTTGCCGAGTGCAATTGCCATTTTATCCTGGTCTGCTTTTGTTTTCGGCTCAATAGCAACAGAGATAACTGGCTCTGGAAAATCCATGGACTCTAGCACAACAAGATCTTTTTCAGCACAAAGCGTTTCCCCTGTAGAAGTGTCCTTCAGCCCTACACCGGCTGCAATCTCACCGGCATAAACCGTCTTAATCTCTTTACGGGAGTTTGCGTGCATTTGCAAAATGCGTCCGACACGTTCCCGCTTATCTTTTACAGAGTTTTGGACGTATGATCCGGAATCAAGTGTACCAGAGTAAACCCTGAAGAACGTCAGCTTACCTACATATGGGTCTGTCATGACTTTAAATGCAAGCGCTGAGAAAGGTGCATTATCATCGGATGGACGGGTTGTTTCTTCTTCCGTTCCAGGTACAAAGCCTTCAATCGGCGGTACATCGGTTGGTGCCGGAAGATAGTCAATGACACCATCCAATACCAGTTGAACACCTTTGTTCTTAAAGGCAGAACCGCAGTAGACAGGATAGAATTCAACGTTCAGTGTGCCTGTGCGGATAGCCTTTCTAAGCTGTTCGTTGGAGATTTCTTCCCCTTCAAGGTATTGCATCATTAAATCTTCGTCAAGTTCTGCAACAGCTTCTACCAGCTCTGCGCGAAGTTCTTCGGCTTTTTCTTTGTATTCAGCGGGAATCTCACGGGCTTCCGCACGTGTTCCTAATTCATCTTCATAATAGAACGCCTGCATGGTTACCAAGTCAATGATACCTTCGAAGTTATCTTCGGCTCCAATAGGCAGCTGGACCGCATGTGCATTGGCGCCAAGACGCTCTTTTAGTGTATTGGTCGAATACATGAAGTCTGCGCCCACTTTGTCCATTTTGTTAATGAACACAATACGTGGTACACCATACGTTGTTGCCTGGCGCCAAACCGTTTCGGTCTGGGGCTCCACACCCGACTGAGCGTCAAGAACAGTAACTGCACCATCAAGTACCCGCAGTGACCGTTCAACTTCAACGGTGAAGTCCACGTGACCTGGCGTGTCGATAATATTTATACGGTGATTTTTCCACTGGGCTGTGGTAGCAGCGGAAGTGATGGTGATCCCACGTTCCTGCTCCTGTTCCATCCAGTCCATCTGTGATGCCCCTTCATGGGTTTCACCGATTTTGTGAATACGTCCTGTATAGAAAAGAATACGCTCGGTAGTAGTGGTTTTTCCTGCGTCAATGTGAGCCATAATACCAATATTTCGCGTCTTTTCCAAGGAGAACTCTCTGGCCATGTATTCTTCTCCTTTCTGTTGTATACTTTTATAATGTTGTTATTACCAGCGGTAGTGCGCAAATGCCTTGTTGGCTTCTGCCATTTTATGCAATTCTTCGCGCCGTTTAACAGATGCACCTGTGTTGTTGGAAGCATCCATAATTTCGTTTGCCAGCCGTTCTTCCATTGTCTTTTCCCCACGAAGACGTGAATAGTTGACAATGTAGCGAAGTCCTAGAGCCTGACGGCGTTCTGGACGCACTTCCATCGGCACCTGGTAGTTCGATCCGCCGACACGGCGTGCACGAACTTCCAATACAGGCATAACATTTTTCATAGCCTGCTCAAAAACCTCCATTGCATCTTGGCCGCTTCGTTCAGAAACGATTTCAAATGCCTTATAAAGTATCTTTTGAGCTTTGCCTCGTCTTCCATCAATCATAATCTGGTTAATCAGACGGGTCACTAGTTTTGAATTATATAGCGGATCCGGCAAGACATCGCGTTTAGGTACTGGTCCTTTACGTGGCATATGTCCCCCTCCTTTCCTGTGTCTGTATCATGAATCAGTTATTTCTTTTGGCCTTAGGCTTCTTAGTGCCGTATTTTGAACGACCTTTGGCACGACCTTCCACACCTGCAGTATCCAATGCACCGCGTACAATGTGGTAACGCACACCTGGCAAGTCTTTTACACGACCGCCGCGAAGAAGCACAACACTGTGTTCTTGGAGATTGTGGCCAATTCCAGGTATATATGCCGTTACTTCCATGCTGTTAGACAGACGTACACGCGCATATTTACGAAGTGCTGAGTTCGGCTTCTTCGGTGTCAATGTACCGACACGTGTACAGACACCCCGTTTTGCGGTGAGTTAAGCTTCGTGAATTCCTTTTTGAAGCTATTGTATCCCCGGTTCAATGCTGGAGAATCATACTTTTTCGGCTTGCTTACACGGCCTTTTTCTTACAAGCTGATTTATTGTAGGCATTCTTGTTTTCCTCCTTTCAAAAGTGAATGATTAAAGATCTTGAGAACACCACGAGATTGCCAGTTTTGTAATCCCACACACCCAGGTGTTCAACCTTTTGCAAAAAACAAAGCTTTCGCGAATGAATTCGCCAAAACTTCTATTGTTTTACTGCCACAGCTGATGCGTCCACATCAATTCCGCATGCGGAACCAAGTCTTTTCTTTGAGTCCACACGGCGGCATGGTATTCCCAGCTCATCAGCCAGGTTCTCTACCTTCTGCGTGATTTGCCAGTCTGCATCATCAGCAATAAACACTTCACTTACAGCACCGTTTTTCATCGCCTTAAGTGTTTGCTTTGTTCCGATTACAAGATTCGCCTGAAATCGGGTTACTTTTTCATAAGACATTCGCATATCCTCCAAAGCAACAAATGTAATCGGAAGCACCCTGGATATATTACCATTCTCTTTTATTAATGTCAATGTTATTTGCATTTAATTTTTGGGTGCTTCCGATTATTTTCATAGCAATTTATTGTACAGTTTCTGTCTCTTCCGGTTCTTCCGTATCTTCCTCCGGTTCATCTGTCGCTGTTTCCAATCCACGGTAGCGCTGGATGCCGGTGCGGCCGGAACAAGTTTACCGATGATGACATTCTCTTTCAACCCTAACAGTTCATCACGCTTGCCTTTAATAGCAGCGTCTGTCAGCACACGTGTTGTTTCCTGGAAGGATGCAGCTGATAAGAAGGAGTCCGTTTCCAGGGATGCTTTCGTAATTCCAAGCAAGACCGGTTTACCAACTGCCGGGTGTGCTCCCTCCTGCAATACAGTGCGGTTCGCCTCTTTGAACTGGTGGATCTCCAGTAATGAGCCTGGGAGTTCGTTTGTGTCACCAGATTCAACGACACGGATTTTACGCATCATCTGACGGACCATTACCTCGACGTGTTTGTCTCCTATTTCAACACCTTGCATGCGGTATACCTTTTGCACTTCACGCAGCAAGTACTGCTGTACGCCTTCGATACCCTGTACTTTCAGAAGTTCTTTCGGATCGACCGAACCTTCCGTAAGCTCCTGTCCGGCAATCACCTGATCACCTGGAGTTACTTTCAAGCGTGCGTTGTAAGGAACCGGGTAAGTACGCTGTTCCACTTCACCCTGTATGACTATTTCCTGTTTGTCTTTTCCTTCTTTAATTTCTTCTACCGTACCATGGACTTCACTGATGACAGCTTGCCCTTTCGGATTGCGCGCTTCAAACAGTTCCTGAATACGCGGCAGACCCTGTGTAATATCGTCTCCCGCTACACCACCTGTATGGAATGTGCGCATGGTTAGCTGTGTACCAGGTTCACCGATGGATTGTGCGGCAATAATGCCTACTGCTTCACCTACTTCAACCTCATCACCTGTAGCAAGATTTCGTCCATAGCATTTCTTACAGACACCGTGTTTTGTATTACACGTAAACGCTGAGCGGATAATAACTTCCTCGACTCCAGCTTCAGTTATTTGTTTAGCCTGATCTTCAGACATTACTTCGTTTTTCTCAGTGATAATTTCGCCTGTTTCTGGATGATGTACATTTTCAAATGCAGTACGTCCAACCAACCGGTCGACAAGCGGCTCAATCATCTCGGTGCCCTCTTTCAATGCAGAAACGGTCAAACCGCGATCAGTTCCACAGTCATCTTCACGGATAATGACATCCTGGGCCACATCAACAAGACGGCGTGTCAGATATCCGGAGTCTGCTGTTTTCAGCGCTGTATCAGCCAGACCTTTACGTGCACCGTGTGTCGAAATAAAGTATTCGAGTACTGTCAGTCCTTCACGGAAGCTGGACTTAATCGGCAGTTCAATAATCTTTCCTGCCGGGTTAGCCATCAGGCCGCGCATACCTGCAAGTTGCGTAAAGTTGGACGCATTACCCCTTGCACCGGAGTCACTCATCATAAAGATTGGGTTTCGATTATCCAGTGACTCCATCAAACGCTCTTGAATATCGTCTTTGGCTTTCGACCAGATTGCAATTACCCGGTCATACCGTTCATCCTCCGTAATCAGACCGCGTCGGAATTGTTTCTGTACTTTATCCACTTTACTTTGTCCATCATCAAGTATTTCTTCTTTTTCCTTGAGAACAACAATATCGGAAACACCGACAGTCATACCAGCTTTTGTTGAGTAACTGAAGCCAAGATCCTTCATGCGGTCAAGCATTCTTGACGTTTCTGTAATCTTGAATCTCTTGAACACCTCTGCGATGACGTCACCCAATATACCTTTTTTGAACGGAGGAACGATCTCACGCTTGCGTATTTCTTCTGGGATATCAGACCCCTGTTCAACAAATATTTATCCGGCGTCTCCAATTCCAGATTGTGTTTCGTCGGTTCGTTGATATACGGGAATGATTCCGGCAAAATCTCGTTGAAAATAAGCTTACCGATGGTTGTTATAAGCATTTGCTCCTGCTGTTCTGCCGTGAACGACTCTTTATTCAAGCTGGATGCTTTAATCGCAACTCTTGTATGCAAGTGAACATAGCCATTCTGGTAGGCAAGCAATGCTTCCGCCGTGTCTTTAAACCGGCTTCCTTCACCAATTGCCCCGGCACGTTCAAGGGTCAAATAGTAGTTACCCAGAACCATATCCTGTGATGGTGTCACAACTGGTTTGCCATCTTTCGGATTCAGGATATTTTGAGCAGCAAGCATTAGGACGCGTGCCTCTGCCTGCGCCTCTGCAGAAAGCGGTACGTGAACAGCCATCTGGTCACCGTCAAAGTCAGCATTATAAGCTGTACACACCAGTGGATGCAATCGGATAGCGCGACCTTCAACCAACACCGGCTCAAATGCCTGGATCCCGAGACGATGCAAGGTTGGTGCACGGTTCAGCAACACCGGATGTTCTTTGATCACTTCTTCCAAAACATCCCAAACTTCCGGATGTATGCGTTCAATCTTCCGCTTAGCTGATTTGATATTGTGTGAGTAGCCTTTTTCGACCAATTCCTTCATGATGAATGGCTTGAACAGTTCCAGTGCCATTTCTTTCGGCAAACCACATTGGTACATCTTTAGGCTTGGGCCGACAACAATGACGGAACGACCGGAATAGTCCACCCGTTTACCGAGCAGGTTCTGACGGAAACGTCCCTGTTTCCCTTTCAGCATATGAGAAAGGGATTTTAACGGACGATTGCCAGGTCCTGTTACAGGACGTCCGCGGCGTCCGTTATCAATCAATGCATCAACTGATTCCTGCAGCATGCGCTTTTCGTTTTGCACAATAATGCTTGGTGCACCAAGATCAAGCAACCGTTTCAGCCGGTTATTGCGGTTAATAACACGCCGGTATAGATCATTCAGGTCTGATGTTGCAAAACGGCCGCCATCAAGCTGGACCATCGGACGGATTTCCGGTGGGATGATCGGCAGCACATCTAGAACCATCCATGATGTATCATTTCCGGAGTTACGGAATGATTCGAGAACTTCCAGACGTTTGATGGCACGGGTCCTGCGTTGCCCCTGTGCTGTTTTCAATTCTTCTTTGAGTGTCTCGACTTCTTTTTCAAGGTCAATATCCTCCAGAAGCTTGCGGATTGCCTCTGCTCCCATTTGCGCTTTAAACGTAGCACCATATTTATCATAATATGCCCGGTATTCTTTTTCAGAAAGCAGCTGTTTCTTTTCAAGCGGCGTGTCGCCAGGTTCCGTGACAATGTATGCAGCAAAGTAAATGACCTCTTCCAATGCACGCGGTGACATATCCAATACGAGCCCCATGCGGCTTGGAATCCCTTTAAAATACCAATGTGGGATATAGGTGCAGCCAGTTCGATATGCCCCATGCGTTCACGGCGCACTTTTGCCTTGGTGACCTCTACACCACACCGATCACAAACAACTCCCTTATAGCGAACACGTTTGTATTTTCCGCAGTGACATTCCCAATCTTTCTGCGGTCCAAAGATCCGTTCGCAAAACAACCCGTCTTTTTCCGGCTTTAGTGTACGATAGTTGATTGTTTCCGGTTTTTTGACTTCACCGTACGACCATGAGCGAATTTTTTCCGATGAAGCCAACCCGATTTTCATATACTCAAAATTATTTACATCCAGCAAGGGTCTACCTCCCTTTTTAGTGTCCGATTTCCCTATGAATCTGAAAACAAGATGAAGGCCGGGGGAAGAAATCGGCTGTATGGCCAATTTCGTCCATCCCGCGCTGTTCATCGCCCTGTACAAATGTCCGGTTACTGTGAGCTCTCTTCAGCTTCCAGGTTCAATTTACCTGCTGCCTGTGCATCCTCTTCCTCTTCCAGTTCCCGCATTTCAATCTCAGATTCATCACTGGATAACATCTTCACGTCCATTCCAAGGCTCTGCAGTTCTTTAATAAGCACTTTGAATGACTCCGGTACTCCCGGCTCCGTAACGTTATCGCCTTTCACGATTGATTCATACGCTTTTACACGACCGACAACATCATCGGATTTCACCGTCAGAATTTCCTGCAGCGTGTACGCAGCACCGTATGCTTCAAGAGCCCAAACTTCCATTTCACCAAAACGCTGTCCGCCAAACTGTGCCTTCCCGCCCAGCGGCTGCTGGGTAACTAGGGAGTATGGGCCGGTAGAGCGGGCATGCAATTTGTCGTCAACCATGTGGGCCAGCTTAATCATGTACATGACGCCGACAGAAACACGATTATCAAATGGATCGCCTGTTCTTCCATCGTAAAGAACCGTTTTAAAGTCCTTTGATATTCCTGCCTCTTGCATTGTTTCCAAGACATCTTCTTCTGTTGCACCATCAAAGACCGGCGTTGCCATATGCAAGCCAAGTTGACGCGCTGCCATACCCAAGTGCAGTTCGAACACCTGTCCGATATTCATTCTTGATGGGACGCCTAGCGGATTCAGCATAATATCAAGTGGAGTACCATCCGGCAAGTACGGCATATCTTCCTCGGGAAGTATTTTGGAAATAACCCCTTTGTTTCCGTGCCTTCCAGCCATTTTGTCCCCTTCTGATATCTTTCGCTTCTGAACGATATAAACACGTACCAGATGGTTGACTCCTGGTGGCAATTCATCACCGTCTTCACGGTTGAAAATCTTAACTTCCAGTACGATGCCGCCCGCACCGTGCGGTACACGCAATGACGTATCACGAACTTCCCGCGCCTTCTCACCAAAGATAGCGTGGAGAAGCCGCTCTTCAGCGGACAGTTCTGTTACCCCTTTAGGTGTTACTTTTCCGACAAGAATGTCACCATCAGATACTTCCGCACCAATCCGGATGATTCCGTCCTCGTTAAGATCCTTTAATGCATCTTCGCCAACGTTCGGGATATCACGTGTAATTTCCTCAGGACCAAGTTTTGTATCACGAGCTTCTGATTCGTATTCTTCGATATGAATCGATGTGAAATCATCATCTTTCACCATACGTTCACTCATGATAACCGCGTCTTCATAGTTATAACCTTCCCAGGTCATAAAGCCAACGAGCGCGTTGCGGCCCAGAGCCAATTCTCCATCTTCCATTGATGGCCCGTCAGCCAGTATTTCGCCCTTGGTCACGCGATCGCCTTTACTGACAATTGGACGCTGGTTGTAACAGGTCCCCTGGTTAGAGCGGATGTATTTCTGCATACGATAAACATCAAGGTCGCCTTTGACTTCTTTACCATCAACTTCTGAAATGCGGCGGACACGTACTTCTTTTGCTTCAACGTGCTCCACAATACCTTCATTACGGCAAATGATAGCGGCCCCTGAATCCTTACCGGAAACATACTCCATTCCAGTTCCAACGATTGGTGCTTCCGGTTCCATCAGCGGCACTGCCTGACGTTGCATGTTTGCACCCATCAATGCACGGTTAGAGTCGTCATTTTCCAGAAATGGAACACATGCTGTCGCAGCCGAAACGACCTGTTTTGGCGATACGTCCATATAGTCAATTTTTTCACGCGGTACAACCGTGTTTTCGCCGCGGAAACGGGCAATAACTTCTTCATCGGCAAACGTACCATCATCATTCAGCCGAGCGTTCGCCTGTGCAACAATATAGTTATCTTCCTCATCCGCTGTCAGGTAATCGGATTCGGCTGTCACTTTCCCTGTTTCCTGATCAACACGACGATACGGTGTTTCAATAAACCCGAACTTGTTAACCTTCGCATAACTGGATAGCGAGTTGATTAGACCAATGTTCGGTCCTTCTGGTGTTTCGATTGGACACATGCGGCCGTAGTGGGAATAGTGTACGTCACGCACTTCAAAGCCGGCACGTTCACGAGTCAATCCACCAGGGCCAAGCGCTGACAGACGGCGTTTATGTGTCAGTTCTCCCAATGGATTTGTCTGATCCATAAATTGTGACAACTGTGAACTTCCAAAAAACTCTTTTATGGACGCTATCACAGGACGAATATTAATTAGCTGCTGTGGCGTTATGCTCGACGTATCCTGGATGGACATACGCTCACGCACAACCCGTTCCATCCGGGAAAGGCCAATCCGGAACTGGTTTTGCAGCAATTCACCCACAGAGCGCAGACGGCGGTTGCCCAAATGGTCAATATCATCCGTTCCACCAACACGGTGGAGCAAGTTAAAGAAGTAACTTATTGCTGATAGAATATCGGCTGGTGTGATATGCTTCGTGTCGTCATCCACATTCGCATTACCGATGACTTCCAGCTGATGTTCACCGTCAGGATCAGTCGGGTCGATAATTTTTACTGACTGCAGACGGATTGAACCATCGAGAACCCCTTCGTTCGGTTCAACGTTCTTCTCACCCGCCATATTTTCATCGTTTTCCAAATAAGGAATGACTTTGTTCAGCAGCCGGCGTTCGAGTTTATCCCCTTTTTGGGCGATCACTTCGCCGGTTTCCGGATCGACAATCGGTTCTGCCAGCACTTGATTAAACAAGCGGTCTTTAATGTCCAATTTTTATTGATTTTATAGCGACCCACGTGCGCCAGATCGTAACGCTTCGGATCAAAGAAGCGGGAAACAAGCAGACTTCTTGCGTTTTCTACAGTAGGCGGCTCCCCTGGGCGGAGACGCTCATAGATTTCAAGCAATGCTTTTTCCGTTGTTTCCGTATTGTCTTTTTCCAGCGTATTTTTCAGGTATTCGTTATCACCAATAAGGTCAATAATCTCCTGATCCGTACTAAAACCAAGGGCACGCAAAAGCACGGTGATTGGTAATTTGCGCGTGCGGTCAATCCTTACATAGACGACATCTTTAGCATCTGTTTCAAACTCAAGCCATGCGCCACGATTCGGAATGACGGTCGCCGTTACACCGCGTTTGCCATTTTTATCAAATTTTTCACTGTAATAGACACTAGGCGACCGGACAAGCTGGGAAACAATTACGCGTTCCGCACCATTGATAATGAATGTGCCGGTATCTGTCATCAATGGGAAGTCCCCCATAAATACTTCCTGTTCTTTCACCTCGCCGGTCTCATTATTAATCAGCCGGACTTTCACACGAAGCGGGGCATTATAGGTGACGTCCCTATCCTTTGATTCGTCCACAGGATATTTGGGCTCCCCGAGACTGTAATCGACAAATTCCAGTGATAAGTTGCCCGCAAAGTCCTCAATCGGGGAAATATCCTGAAACATTTCCCGAATCCCTTCTTCCAGAAACCACTGATAGGAAGCGGTTTGGATTTCGATTAGGTTCGGTAGCTCTAACACCTCGCTGATGCGCGCATAACTTCTGCGCTGGCGGTGCCGTCCATACTGAACTAGTTGACCTGTCAACTGCTTCACCCCTCAAATCAAGCATTTTTCATAGATTTCTTACCACGTGGGCTTAGAAAAATGACTATAATATTTGAAAAAACAACTGATATATGCATCAGTCATTTTTAAATCTGGCTCTTAGGTAAATATATCAGTCACTATCCGGGCCAAATGAATGAACGTGGTTTGGCCGGCGTTTGACCCTTTACCTGATGGAGTTTGGAAAAATCCCCATGTAGCGCAAAAGAACAATAGCACTTAAACTACTGTCTAAAAAGAATCGGCAAAAGGCATAGCTGGGTTCTATAGCCCATAAAATAAATTAGTCGATTCTATCATTGTCTCCGATTGCCAATAATTTATACATTGTTTATTCAATTAAAATTTCTCTTGACAAAAGAAGTCCCATATTAGCATTTATTATATTATCACACCTGCTATTAGAGGTCAACCATTAAATGCCACTAACACGTAATAGCCTTTGCTGCGGGCAGCAACTTCCACGCTTTTGAACAGGTCTTCCAGTTTGCGCAATGCGGACGGGGCTCCCTGCTTCTTTTGGATAACAGCCCAAAGCTGGCCCTGCGGCAGCAGCGCATTTCGGCTGTCTTCTAGCATCTGATGGACAATTCTTTTACCTGCCCGTATTGGCGGGTTAGTCAGGATGGATGCGAATTGCCGGCCGACAAGATTGCTGAATTGGTCACTTAGGACTACTTCCGTATTGTCAACACGATTGAGCTCGGCATTTTTTCGAGCGAGAGCCACAGCACGTTCGTTAACGTCTGACATCACAACATGCCTATTCCCAAAATTGTCGGCAACAGCAATTCCAATTGGGCCATAGCCACAGCCAAGATCTAAAACATCACCTGCAGCATCCGGTTCTTCAAAACGGTTGATTAACAGCTTCGATCCATAATCAATCTCATTTCTTGAAAAAACGCCATAATCACTTTCGAACGTATAATCCTTGCCTCGTAACTGGTACTTCCATTTCTTCGGTGAACTTTTGGATTGAGGATTGTGTGAAAAGTAATGATCAGCCATATAGGCACCTGCTTTTAATGTTTATTATTGAGAGTTGGATGGATAAATAGAAAGCCCGCCGTATCCCGACGAGCTTTTTCTATGGTACAATTACTTGATTTCTATAGTTGCGCCTGCTTCTTCCAGCTGGCCTTTGATTTCTTCAGCTTCTTCTTTAGATGCGCCTTCTTTAACTGCTTTAGGAGCGTTGTCAACAAGCTCTTTCGCGTCTTTAAGGCCAAGTCCTGTGATTTCACGTACAGCTTTAACAACTTTGATTTTAGAATCGCCAGCGTCCGTCAACTCTACGTTGAATTCTGTTTGCTCTTCAGCAGCTTCTCCGCCGCCATCTCCGCCTGCAACAGCAACCGGTGCTGCAGCCGTTACGCCAAATTCTTCTTCAATTGCTTTAACAAGATCGTTCAGTTCCAATACAGACATTTCTTTAATCGCATCAATGATTTGCTGATTATCCATTGTTATTCCTCCATTTTTTTGAGTTAGTTTATATCCCGTTATGCCGCGCGCAGCGACATCGATTTACGCACCTTGTTCTTCCTTCTGATCTGCAATGGCTTTAGCAGCATACGCGAAGTTGCGCACTGGAGCCTGCAGTACACTAAGCAGCATGGATACCATGCCATCGTAGTTCGGCAGGTCCGCAAGCTCTTTAATCTGATCAAGCGTTGCAATTTCGCCTTCAATCACGCCGCCTTTAATCTCCAGCGCCTCATGTTCTTTAGCGAAGTTATTCAGAATCTTGGCCGGGGCAACCACATCATCATTACTGAACGCAATTGCTGTCGGTCCAACCAATGTATCATTCAGGTCACTAAGTTCTACTGCGTCTGCAGCACGGCGGGCCATTGAGTTTTGTATACTTTAAAATCAATATTTGCTTCGCGCATTTGTTCCCGCAATTCCGTCACTTCAGCTACATCCAAGCCACGGTAATCCACCAGCATTGTAGATTTACTGTCACGGAATTTATCAGCAATCTCCTGAACAATCTGCTTCTTTTGCTCGATAATAGTGCTATTGGACATTGTTCCACCTCCTATTAAACATTTCATTATACCGTACCCGGCCTCGTCCGGCCGGAATGATGACATTGCTCCTGTTCCAAAGCAAGAAAGCCCCCATGCAGACATGGAGGCTTTTTCATATCAAATGGTATCCCAATCAGGACTGACCATCTGTATATCAAACACCTCGGCAGGAAATTAAGCGACAAACGCACCTGCTGTCTACGGTACAACGTATTCTATTAATGACGGATAACAGTATATCCGATTACCAGCGAAAAGTCAACACCCGGATCAGCCGGAAACGAAACTGTACATCCTAATTAATTATTAGCCACGATATGGTGATACATCAATCCTGATTCCAGGACCCATTGTGGATGTGATGGAAGCGTTGCGCATATACACACCTTTTGCCGCTTGTGGCTTGGCTTTTACAAGTGTATCGGCAATAGCCTCGAAGTTCTCAACCAGTTTATCACTATCGAATGAAATCTTGCCAAATGGAACATGGATGTTTGCGGATTTGTCAACACGGTATTCGACTTTACCCGCTTTGATTTCATTGACAGCTTTTTCGATTTCAAAGGTTACTGTGCCTGTTTTCGGGTTCGGCATTAATCCTCTTGGTCCCAGAACACGTCCGAGTTTACCGACTTCAGCCATCATATCAGGTGTTGCAACAACTGCATCAAATTCGAACCAGCCCTGATTGATTTTGCTAATCAAATCCTGATCACCAACATAATCGGCACCAGCATTTTCAGCTTCAGTCGCTTTATCCCCTTTTGCAAATACCAATACACGCTGTGTCTTACCAGTTCCGTGCGGCAGCACCATTGCTCCACGGATTTGCTGGTCGGCTTTTTTCGGGTCTACACCCAAACGGAATGCAGCCTCAACCGTTTCATCAAAATTCGCCTTCGCAGTCTCTTTCAGCAATTCGACCGCTTCTTCTGTGCTATATGCTTTCGAACGATCAACAAGTTTAGCAGTTTCTTGATATTTTCTGCTTCGTTTTGCCATTATACTTCCTCCTCAGGTTGTGGTTTATAGCGGTAAGACCTCCCACTCGAAAAATGCGGGCTGCATTTTTCATGAAAAAGTTGCGAGATATGGTGACCCATTATCGCAACCTGTTTCTATTCATGCTTGCGCCGGCATTAGTCTTCAATGTCAATGCCCATACTGCGTGCGGTTCCTTCGACCATGCGTATAGCAGCGTCCAAATCAGCCGCGTTCAAATCAGGCATTTTCGTTTCCGCAATTTCTTTCACTTGATCACGCTTAACCGAAGCGATTTTATTACGGCTTGGTTCACCTGATGCAGTATCAATCCCGGCTGCTTTCTTCAGCAGTACAGCAGCAGGCGGGGTTTTTGTAATAAATGTAAACGAACGGTCTTCAAATACTGTGATTTCGACCGGAATAATCATGCCAGCCTGTTCTTGTGTACGGGCGTTGAATTCTTTACAGAATCCCATGATATTTACACCAGCTTGCCCCAATGCCGGTCCTACCGGTGGCGCTGGATTTGCTTTGCCGGCCTCGATTTGCAGTTTCACTACTTTGATTACTTTTTTAGCCACGAGACACACCTCCTTAAAGTCCGTGATGTGGTAATAGGGAAATCCCCTCCCACTCAGCGTTACCTGTCCACTCTCTCGCGAAGGACGTCAATAACAAAAGAATTCTAGCATGAATCATAAAATAATGCAAGGTTTTCTGGGTTTTATTTTTCCAGGACATACTATAGTGCAGTTACTGTAGCTTCTCAATCTGGGTGAAATCCAGCTCGACCGGGGTTTCACGGCCAAACATATTTACGTGCACTTTCACTTTCTGCTTATCCGCATCAATATGCTCAATCGTACCTGTAAAATCAGTGAAAGGCCCATCTGTAATGTGCACATTTTCCTTAATTTCAAAATTAATCTGTGGTGCAGCCTCTTTTACACCCATTTGCTTCAGTACAGTCTCTATTTCACCGGGCAGTAAGGGCGTTGGTTTCGTTCCATGGCCGCTTGATCCGACAAAACCGGTTACACCCGGTGTGTTACGAACAACGTACCATGAGTCATCGGTCATAACCATTTCCGCAAGAACATAGCCAGGGAAGAATTTCTTTTTAACAACCTTTTTCTTGCCATTTTTCACTTCCGTCTCTTCTTCTTCAGGCACGATAACACGAAAAATTTTATCCTCCATGTCCATTGTCTCAACACGCTTCTGCAAGTTCGTTTTCACCTTATTCTCGTAACCGGAATAAGTGTGGATTACATACCAATTCTTTTCCATTTATACAGGGCAGTCCGTCCGCCCTTCCCTCCCTTATCATCAATCTCTTGCCTACGC
Source organism: Lentibacillus juripiscarius JCM 12147 (assembly GCA_001311805.1). Next base: position 16,601 of record BBCA01000033.1, read on the forward strand.
CCAAGCCGCTTCTAACTTAAAAAATGCAATATTAAAAAACCCGCTGTACCCGGGTTTTTATAAATCGAAATAGTATATATTCCATTATAGCATAATTATAGTGTATTTATTCAACACTGTTAAAATAATAAATTAAGAAATTGCGAAATGCCCAAGTCGATGAGTGCAAAAAACACGGCCACAAAGGCAACAGTTGTTATGACGGTGATTGTATAGCTTGTCAGTTCACGGCCTTTTGGCCAGCTGACCTTTTTCATTTCCCTGGAAACATTCTTAAAGAACTTCATGATATTCACAGCTTGTCCCTCCCCAGACTCAGAAACCCACTAAAAATGCGCCATTATTTTGTTTCGCGGTGTAACGTGTGCTTGCCGCATATTTTGCAGTATTTCTGCATTTCCAGCCGTTCACTGACTGATGCATTTTTGCTTGTCGCATAGTTTCTATTTGAACAGATAGCACATGCCAATGCTACTTTTCGTTTCATTTATATCCCACCCCATCGGAGGGTTTTTTGCCTTTACCAATGTAGCATGACCTCTTGCAAGTGTCAACGTACCTGCCGGGTGCTTGCCCCATTTGCCTCCAGCAGCTGCTCCAATTTGCGCTTGATCCGCTGTAAAGCATTATCTATCGACTTCACATGCCGTTTAAGTTTAACGGAAATTTCCTGGTAGGTGCATCCGTCCAAATACAGGCGAAGCACTTCCTTCTCAAGCGTACTCAGAAGTTCGGATAATTTTCCTTCCATATCAAAAAAGTTCTCTCTGTTTACCAGTAACTCTTGTGGGTCGATTGCTTTGGTGCCGCCTATAACATCAAGTAGCGTGCGGTCGGATTCCTCATCATAGATTGGCTTGTCCAGCGAAACATACGAGTTGAGCGGGGTATGCTTTTGTCTTGTGGCTGTTTTAATAGCGGTGATTATCTGCCGGGTGACACACAGTTCGGCAAATGCCTTGAATGAGGAGAGTTTGTCCCCGTCATAATCGCGGATAGCCTTGTACAGACCTATCATGCCTTCTTGAATAATGTCTTCTTTATCCGCACCGATGATAAAATAGGTTCGTGCTTTTGCTCGTACAAAATTAATATACTTGTTTATCAAAAAGTCCAGTGCCTGACTGTTTCCGCAGTGTATCAGACGAATAATTTCATCATCTTCTAGCTTCTCCAGGCTTTCATTGTCTGTCTCTACCAGCTCGACACTCACCAAAAATGACCCCCCGACAAAACTGTAGTCAATTTAAACGTATTATACAGTAAGCGTTTCCTAATAGTCAACATAGAATAGAAAAGTGAAGGACTCGCAGATGGATATATTAGCTGGCTTTTAGTGTGGGCTGTTTTCTAAAAGACTGTTGCTTTTTGTGTCACTCCAAGAATGAAACCCTACCAAAAATTTCTATAAACTGCGACACTACTGCTACAATGTTATTTTCGCTCCGGGCAGTCGCTTTCACCCCAGGGCATAAGCGCGACATCTACTCAAGCTCTCTTCGTTCGCTTTCGTAGTGTCTTCTTTACCGCGGGCAACGCTTCAGCTTCCTCGGAAGCAAAAACCGCTTCCTGCGGGATCTTCAGCTGCTGCTTTTCCCGCAGGAGTCGACTGCCCTCGGCTCCAATCAAGCACTACGCTAGCGCAGGAAATACACGAAGACTCCAGCGGGAAAGCGAAGACGGTGAGACCCCACAGCGACGAGCACACAGCGTTCTTTGCGAGCGAGGAGGCTCAGCGCGAGCCCGCGGAAAGCGAAGTGTATTTCCGGAGCGGGATCATAGCACTCACATTTTTTCACTACGTCGCAGTTCATATCACCTGCGCTGGAAACACACCAGCGTTTACAAAAAGTGCCTTTACCATCATACCAGCTAGTTTATGCGTCCCCGCGCCTCCACTTTTCGAACTTGTCCAGAACATCTTTCTTAAGAGGAATTTTAAGTGGGCGTCCGCTCTGCCAGTTTTCCTCTATTTTATCCGCTATCTCCCTGTCAATCGTGTTCAATTCGATATACAGTTCTCGTGCTGATTTGCGAAGCGCACCACGGCCAAAGATGGTACGCTGTTCGGCGTAATCCGATGTGGCCACATACACTTGATTCAATACATTCTTTAATTCCTTCACCAGCCGTTCGATGCATTCATCAGCCGTTTCATTCTCTTTGGTATAAATAATTTCAACCTGGTATTCTTTGTGCCTGTTTTCCATTCCCTTCACATAATAGGCATCAAAAACGACAATGACACGCATGCCCGAAAATGCCTGGTAGTCCGCCAGCAATTCAATTAGCCGGTCACGCGCTTGTCCGATATCCTCCAGCTTTAATCGCTTTAATTCGTCCCAGGCGCCGATGATATTGTAGCCGTCCACTACCAGAACATTCATCACCGCTCACCTGCCGGAAATCTTTTTCGGTATACCTCATACAAAAGCAGGCTGCAGGCAACTGACGCGTTCAGAGATGACACATGTCCATTCATAGGAAGGCTTACCGTCCAGTCACATTTGTCCCGTACTAATCGGCTTATACCTTTGCCTTCATTCCCAATCACAATGGCTATTGGGAGTCCGCCGTCCAGCTGCCGGTAATCCTCCGTGCCATCTGCATCCGTGCCGACAACCCAAACCTGTTTTTCTTTCAGTTCATCAATCGTGCCAGCAATATTCGTGACACGCGTAACCGGGACATGCTCCAATGCCCCGGCAGCCGTTTTGGCGACCGTCTGGGTAAGGCCGACAGAACGGCGTTTGGGAATAATAATCCCATGGGCACCGGAGGCATCGGCTGTCCTTAGAATGGACCCAAGATTATGGGGGTCCTCCAGCTGATCCAAAATAACGAAAAAGGTGCTTCATTTTTCTTTTCTGCCTCAGCAAACAAATCATCCAGCGAAGCATACGCATAAGAGGCAACATAAGCGACAACACCCTGATGATTTCCGGAGGCCAATTGATCAAGCTTTACTTTTGGCACCTTTTGCAAACGGTTCCGGCATCTTTTGCAAGATGGTTTAACTTTCCTGTCAGTGATTTATTCAGCTGATCGGAGACGACCACTTTATTGACCGGCCTTCCCGCTGTCAGTGCTTCGATAACGGGATTTTTGCCGATAATCATTTCCTGTTCCATTGTCAGCTATCCCTCCCTTCTACAAACGCTACCGCTGCCGCCATCAGTTCGTTCAGCCTCGCCTCATTCCGGAGCAGGTAATGGTAGCCGATGAGCGTCTCGAATGCGGTGCTATACCGGTACGTCTGTACACTTGTATTTTTGGGAACCGTTCCAGACTTGGCATTCCTGCCCCGGGCAACAATCTGTGCCTCTTCACCGTTTAGCAGATCCGCTTCCAGCCAGTGCAGAACAACAGACGCTTGTGCCTTTGCTGATACGAACGTAACGGCTTCCCTGTGGAGCTGATTTGGTTTCACTGTCCCTTGCTTCAGCAAATGTTCTCTGACATGAACCTCAAACACGGCATCTCCCATATAGGCCAGTGCCAGGCTCTTCATTTGTTTGACTTCAAGATCCATCGTCGGCCCGCTTCCATCTTGTTCCCTGTGGCGTGTCTTCGAGAATAATATCTTTCTCCCTTAAGCTGTCACGTATTTCGTCGGCTCGGGCAAAATTGCGGTTTCTCCGTGCCTCTTCACGCTCCTTTAGCAGTGCTTCAATATCGGCATCAAGCAGCTCTTCTTCCTGTTCCAGCTGAACACCCAGTACATCGAGCAATGTTTCGATGCTAGTCTGAAATGCCTCAATAACACGAACAGAGGTATGTTCCTGTTCAAGGTACCGGTTGGCTTCTTTGTTATATCAAATAAGACAGCGATAGCGTTAGCGGTATTAAAATCATCGTCCATCGCTTCTTCAAACTGCTTCTTCAGCGCCGAGATGGTTCCCATCCATTCATTAGCCGCTTTATCAGTATCCATGCTGGCCTGCTTGCGGTGTTCCAGGTTACTGTATGCATTTTTCACCCGGTCAAGGCTATTTTTCGCCCCTTGCAGCAGTTCTTCTGTAAAGTTGATCGGATGACGGTAATGGACACTCAGCATAAAGAAGCGGATCACCTGCGGGTCGTGCTGTGCAATGATATCTTTCGTCAATACGAAGTTGCCAAGTGATTTGGACATTTTTTCATTATCAATATTAATGTACCCATTATGCATCCAGTAATTAGCAAAACTTTTGCCGGTCATTGCCTCTGATTGGGCAATTTCATTTTCGTGGTGCGGGAATGTGAGGTCCTGACCACCCGCATGAATATCAATGGTTTCACCAAGATATTTCTTAACCATGGCTGAGCATTCAATATGCCAGCCGGGACGTCCCTGGCCCCACGGGGAATCCCACGCGATTTCACTGTCCTTTGCCTTTTTCCACAAGGCAAAATCTAGCGGGTCTTCTTTTTCTCGCCTACCTGAATACGTGCACCAGATCTGAGTTCATCAATCGATTGGTGAGACAGTTTGCCATAGTCTGCAAATGAGCGCGGTTTGAAATAAACATCTCCATCCGCCTCATAAGCATACCCCTTCTCTATCAAGCCTTGAATAAACGCGATAATGTCTTCCATCGTTTCCGTCACGCGCGGGTTCCAAGTTGCCTTTTTAACCCCCAGTGCCCCAACATCATTCAGATAAGCATCAATAAAACGATTGGCTACGTCCGGAACCGCCTCTCCCAGATCATTGGCCGCATGAATGATTTTATCATCGATATCAGTGAAATTAAGCACATAGTCGACCTGAAAGCCTTTATATTCAAAATATCGTCTGACGGTATCAAACACGACTGCTGGCCTGGCATTCCCAATATGAATATAGTTATAGACTGTCGGGCCGCAAACATACATGCGCACCCGGTTTTCTTCCATTGGCTGGAACGCTTCCTTTTCTCTTGTCAATGTATTATAAATGGTGATTGTCATTTTGTTTCACTTCCTTAAGCTTTGCTATTTCTTCACGCAACACATCAATTTCCTCTTGCAGCCGGTCACAGCGGTCTGCCACTGGGTCCGGCAATTTTGGTGATCCAGATTCTTCTTCACTTTTTCCCCATTCTGTATAACAACCCGTCCCGGAACACCGACAACCGTGGAATAATCGGGAACATCTTTTAAAACAATTGATCCAGCCCCTACCTTGGAACTGCTTCCGATAGTTATATTGCCAAGCACTTTGGCACCGGTCGTGATCATGGCATTATCCTTAATGGTTGGATGCCGTTTTCCTTTTTCTTTACCCGTACCACCGAGTGTCACTCCTTGAAAGATGGTGACATTATCCCCTATTTCACATGTTTCGCCTACTACAACGCCCATTCCGTGGTCAATAAAAACTTCCTGCCAATAATGGCACCCGGATGAATCTCGATGCCGGTAAAAAAGCGGCTTACTTGTGAAATGGCACGGGCAATGAAGAATAAACGGCGCTTAAAGAAGAAATGGGACAGCCGGTGTGCCCAGATGGCATGCAGACCTGAGTAAGTCAGCAACACTTCCGTGTACGAGCGTGCTGCCGGATCCTGTTCAAAGACGGTATCCATATCCTCTTTCATCCGCTTAAAAATACCCATTGTCCTGATTCCCCCTCTCTTCCTTTCTATATGTGTCCAATAGTAACAACGCAATTACCTGCTCTTTTAATAGTCTTTTAAAGTAACATAAGAAACTTGGCTTCATCACTCTCTTTGCAAATAAAAAACAAGCGCCCCTGTGCTATAAGACACAGAGACGCTTGTTTGCGCGGTCCCACTCTGTTTGAAGAACATGTATTCTTCCAGCTTGGCTCTGGTAACGGCAGAGTGCCGCCGCTATATACTCCGATTTCCATAGCGGGCTCCAAGGTGCATTTCAAAAACGGTGCTTCGAATCACTTGCAGCCGGTGGTGATTCTCTCTGGTTAAGCATGGCGTTTTTTTACTTCTCCTTGTCAACGCTCCGAAGGCTATATAATCATCCTTGTGATTGTGTTATTACTATATTACATTTCCACGCAATTGTGAACCGGTTAGGCTCCAAGATGCTTCAACAGACTGTCCAGACGGCTCAGGACAGTGTCCTTGCCCAAAAGCTCAATGGCAAGTGGCAATTCTGGTCCGTGTGTCTGCCCGGTTGTCGCAGCCCGGATAGGCATAAACAGCTTTTTACCGCGATGCCCGGTTTCTTTTTGTGTTGCTTTAATTTGCTGCTTGATAACATCCTTTTCGAATTCATCCAGGTGGATTAGCTTGTCTGTGAAAACCTGCAGCACTTCCGGAACCTGCTCCTGGTTCAACACGTCCATGGCCGCTTCATCATAGGTGATGGATTCCCGGAAAAAGAGATCCGTAAGTTCGACAATTTCCGCACCATAATGCAATTGTTCCTGGTACAGAGCAATTACCTTTTCTGCCCATTCCCTTGTTGCTGCATCCATATCCTCCGGCAGTTTGCCAGCGTCTATCAGGTGCGGCATGGCCAAATCAATGACCCTGTCGAGATCCACAGTCTTAATATATTCGTTGTTCATCCATCTCAATTTATGGCGGTCAAATATGGCAGCTGACGTTGACAGCCGTTCCGGATCAAAAATTTCAATCAGCTTATCCTGACTGAAGATTTCCTCCTCACCGACCGGCGACCAGCCTAGCAAGGTGATGAAGTTGAACAGAGCCTCAGGTAAATAACCCATGTTTGGTACTGCTCAATAAATTGCATAATATGCTCATCACGCTTACTCATTTTACGTTCTTCATTCATAATGAGTGTCATATGACCAAATCTTGGCGGTTCCCAGCCAAATGCCTCATAAATCATCATTTGTTTTGGCGTATTGGAGATATGCTCTTCGCCGCGAAGAACATCTGTAATCTCCATCAAATGGTCATCAATCGAAGCTGCAAAGTTATAGGTTGGCGTGCCGCTCTTTTTGACGATAACCCAGTCACCAAAATCACTCGATTCAAACGTTATATTTCCCCGCACAATATCATGGAATGTATAAGTATGGTTGTCCGGGACACGGAAGCGGATACTAGGTTTACGTCCTTCTTTTTCAAACTCCTCGATTTGCTCCTGCGTCAGATTACGGTGAGCGCCGGAATATTTCGGAACTTGTCCTTTTGCTCGCTGCTCTTCCCGTTCTTTGTCCAGCTCTTCTTCGGTCATGTAGCATTTATAGGCCAACCCTTTTTCCAGCAATGCATCAATATATTGCTGGTAAATATCGAGCCTTTCCATCTGTCGGTAGGGACCATAATCACCACCGGCGTCGCTCCTTCATCCCAATCGATGCCGAGCCATTTTAAATATGTCATCTGGCTTTCTTCACCGCCAGCTACATTCCGCTTTTCGTCCGTATCTTCAATCCGGATGATGAACTTCCCGTCAAAATGCCTGGCATATAAGTAATTAAATAAAGCGGTGCGCGCATTTCCTATGTGCAGATTTCCCGTCGGACTTGGCGCATACCGTACACGAACTTGATTTGTCATGGTGGGGCTCCTTTCTTTCTAAATAAAGTGAAACTTCATCAGCGGGGGTACTATAACCCGTTAAAGCGTAATAAAATGCGATCCTTGAGCGTCAAACGCAATAAAAAGTGATAACGTACCTGTTATCACTTTTCCTTCTCTATAAGTTATACCGCTTTTACAGCGCTTTTTCAAGTAATTTCGGCTTGGCAAAAATCATCCGGCCCGCTGATGTCTGCAGGACACTAGTAATCAGCACTTCTATTTTCCTGCCGATATAGTCGTGACCTTCCTCGACAACGATCATCGTTCCGTCATCCAGGTATGCGATGCCCTGATTGTGCTCCTTGCCATCCTTAATCACTTGCACATTTAATTCTTCTCCCGGTAAAACCACTGGCTTTACGGCATTTGCCAAATCATTGATATTCAGAATAGGTACACCCTGCAAATCGCAGACTTTATTCAAGTTAAAGTCATTTGTCACCACAATGCCGTCCATCACCTTGGCTAGTTTGATCAGCTTGCTGTCGACTTCCGGAATATCCTCAAAGTCACCTTCATAGATTTCCACATCGACCGGCAGCTCCTTCTGTATCCGGTTCAGTACATCCAGCCCCCGGCGTCCCCGGTTGCGTTTCAGTACATCTGAAGAATCGGCTATGTGCTGCAATTCGCCAAGCACAAATTGTGGAATAACAATGGTCCCCTCTAGAAAGTTAGTCTGACAGATATCCGCGATACGGCCGTCAATAATGACACTGGTATCAAGAATCTTAGGCTTCGGCTTCTTCCTTTCCGTCACCTCTTCTTCCGCTGGCTGTTTTTTATCCCGTTCTTTTCGGTTGAAATTGAGCAGATTCATTAATTCATCCCGCCGTCTAAAAGCAACTTGAAAACCAAAATACCCCAATAATATCGTTATAAAGAGCGGTAAAAACTTTCGATACGAGATAAATTTCCATATCCGTAAGCGGAATATTAATTAAGTACGCGATTACCAGGCCACCAATCAGCCCCAGACTGCCAAACAGCAAATCACCAACCGGAATCTTAATCAGTGCTTCCTCAATCCATCTTAAAAAGCCAACAATATAATCTGTGACAAAATAAGAGAGACCAAATAATATAATTGCACCTAGCACCATTCCCAAATAAGGGGATGCAGCCCAGCTGGCATCAGTAAAATCCAGCAAGTTAACAATATCCGGGACGTATAAAAATCCAATGGTACCTCCACTGATAATAAAAATAAATGAACAATTTTATTCAGCACCACTGTCACCTCCTATCATCTATTATTACCCATTTTTCATAAAATAACCGCTATAATTCCAGATAAAGTGAAACTTCATTCGGTGGGGGTATCTCTTCTTCCCCCCACCGAACGTTAGTTGAACGAATCAGGGATTTACGGGCTGTTTATCCCCACCTTCACGTCTCTGACTTACCCACGCTTAGAGGTGAGGGTGTTACAGCCCGTTAATGCTGATAAAATATATAATCATACCTAAAGTCTAGCACATTTGTAAAAATTAGTCAATTTTGCAAACGTAATATTCTAGCACACCTAATGAAGTCTGTCAATCAGTTATTTTCCGGCATTTAGTCCATCAGCCCCTCGTCCAATGCCTCTCGGACGTACTGACACCAATTGCCTTAATGGTTGTCGGGGGTGTCCAGCCGTCCAAATTCTTCTTCGGACAAAAGACGCGTTCAAATCCAAGCTTAGCCGCCTCCTGTACACGCTGCTCAATCCGGGAGACATGCCGTATTTCACCAGTGAGCCCAACTTCCCCGATAAAGATGTCTTCCGGTCTTGTCGGTTTATTACGGAAACTGGATGCGATGCTGACAGCCACTGCAAGATCGATAGCGGGCTCATCCAGTTTCACACCGCCAGCCACTTTAATATATGCATCCTGATTCTGGAGAAGCAGACCGACACGTTTTCCAGAACCGCCATCAAAAGCGGAACACGGTTCGTATCAAATCCAGTAGCCATTCGTCTTGGATTGCCAAAGCTGGTCGGTGAAATGAGTGCCTGGATTTCAACCAGTACAGGCCTGGTTCCTTCCATCGAGGCTACTACAGTGGATCCAGCTGCACCCTGGGGACGCTCTTCCAAGAAGATTTCAGACGGATTCATCACTTCCCGGAGACCCTCTTCCTTCATTTCAAAAATACCCATTTCATGCGTGCTTCCGAAACGATTCTTGACACTGCGTAATATCCGGTATGTATGGTGCCGCTCTCCTTCAAAGTAAAGAACTGCATCCACCATATGCTCAAGCATCCGCGGTCCGGCAATCGCTCCTTCCTTCGTAACATGTCCAACGATAAAAATGGGGATCCCGTTCGATTTGGAAAGCTTCATCAATTCGCTTGTGCTCTCACGCACCTGTGAAACACTGCCAGGGGCACTTGTTACTTCCTCCCGGTAAACAGTCTGAATCGAATCAATCACAACAAAGGCCGGCTTGATTTGTTCAATTTGACTGACAATATCAAATAAATTGGTCTCGGATAACACATAAAGCTGATCTGAGGTAACACCAAGACGGTCAGCCCTAAGTTTCGTCTGTCTAATGGATTCCTCACCGGAAATATACAATACTGGCAATTCTTTATCAGCAAGTTGGGATGATACCTGCAGCAACAATGTCGACTTGCCTATGCCAGGATCTCCGCCAATCAGCACCAACGAACCGGGAACAACCCCACCCCCGAGTACCCGATTAACTCCCGCATTGATGTTGTGATGCGCGGTTCTTTTTGGTTTCGACGGACGTAATGCTTTCTGGCTTGCTGGCAGTTTTCGCATCCCTGCCTATTGTATGCCCTGAATGAATGGATGATGCTTCCAATTCTTCCACTAGTGTATTCCAGCTGCTGCAGCCAGGACACTTGCCCATCCATTTGGCAGATTCATAGCCACAATCCTGGCACACATATTTCTTTTTGCGTTTTGCCAATGCTATCGTTCCCCTTTACTGTACCCTCTATTATATACGAAATACAATGCATGAAAGTTACAAGCTTCTATCAATTCAATAAAAAAATTCCCATATTTGTTCCACACTTCCTAGTATAACATGTTTCCGCTTTGCCGGTCCCTCGTGTTCGTAAGACTTGGCTTTCACCAAGTCTTGGCATAATCACTTTCTGACGCTGCTAAAAAGCTGGAAGGACGTTTTGCCTTCCAGCTTTTCGCTGCCGGTTATTCATGAATATAGCTTTTTAGGAAAGAAGAGTAAAATCTCCCTTATTATTCAGGCCGATTTTGACCTTTTCCCCTTTTGTTATAGTTTCCTTCAGCAATTCTTCTGACAGCATATCCTCGATATTTTTCTGGATGGACCTGCGGAGTGGGCGAGCCCCATACTCCGGATCAAACCCTTCATTGGCTATCTTATCAACAGCTTTATCTGTCAGCGTAAACTCGACGCCCTGTTCCTGGAGCCGGGTTTGCAGCTGTTTAATCATTAGCTGGACAATATGCTTCATGTGCTTTCTTTCCAGTGAATGGAACACAATAGTCTCATCAATCCGGTTCAGGAACTCAGGCCGGAATGCTTTTTCAATTCCTCGGTGACTTTTGATTTCATGTTTTTATAGTCCTGTTCTTCATCATCAAGCGTGAATCCGACATACTTGTTCCGCTTCAGCTCATCTGCGCCAACATTGGATGTCATGATCAGCACGGTGTTGCGGAAATCGACGACACGGCCTTTAGCATCCGTTAATCGGCCATCCTCCAGTACTTGAAGCAGGATATTGAACACTTCCGGGTGCGCTTTTTCCACTTCATCCAACAGAACAACGGAATATGGCTTCGTCCGCACTTTTTCCGTCAGCTGACCACCCTCATCATACCCGACATATCCTGGAGGTGAACCGACAAGACGGCTGGTGGCGTGTTTCTCCATATACTCGGACATGTCTATCCGAATCATCGCTTCCTCATCGGCAAACATCGACTCTGCTAGTGCTCTTGCAAGTTCCGTTTTCCCGACACCAGTTGGTCCGAGGAAAATAAACGAGCCGATCGGGCGTTGGGATCCTTCAACCCGGCACGTGCCCTGCGGATAGCTTTGGCCACGGCATCTACAGCCTCTTCCTGACCAATAACCCGGTTATGCAATGTCTCTTCCAGGTTCAGGAGTCGCTCACTTTCATCTTTTGTCAGCCGGGAAACAGGCACACCAGCCACGTGGATACAACTTTCGCTATATCTTCCACTGTTACTTCAGATGATTCCTGACCCTGTTTTTCTTTCCACTGATTTTTGTTTCTTCCAATTCCTCGCGCAGTCGCTGTTCCGAATCTCGCAATGAGGCGGCTTTTTCAAACTCCTGGCTTTGTACAGCGGAATCTTTTTCTTTCCGTACATCCCCCAGTTTTTGCTCCAGTTCCTTTAAATCAGGCGGTATGGTATAAGAGCGCAACCGTACTTTGGAGCCGGCCTCATCAATTAAATCAATCGCTTTATCCGGCAGGAAACGCTCCGTAATATAGCGGTCAGACAATGAGGTTGCCGCTTCAATTGCTTCATCGGTAATTGACACACGGTGATGCGCTTCGTAGCGGTCACGCAGGCCTTGTAAAATTTGGACAGTTTCATCCAATGTTGGCTCATCAACCTGAATCGGTTGGAACCTGCGCTCCAGTGCTGCGTCTTTTTCGATATATTTCCGGTACTCATCCAGCGTAGTAGCACCAATACATTGCAATTCACCACGCGACAATGCTGGTTTTAATATGTTGGATGCATCAATTGCACCTTCCGCGCCGCCTGCACCAATCAATGTATGCAGTTCGTCAATGAACAGAATGATGTTGGACGCCTGACGAATTTCCTCCATCACTTTCTTCAGCCGGTCCTCAAATTCACCACGGTATTTCGTTCCAGCTACAACAGTTCCCATATCCAAAGTCATTACCCGTTTATCACGAAGTATTTCCGGTACTTCATTCTGAACGACTTGCTGTGCCAAGCCTTCTGCTACAGCCGTTTTCCCGACACCGGGCTCGCCAATCAGGACCGGGTTATTTTTGTCCGGCGACTAAGGACTTCGATCACTCGTTCAATTTCTTTGCTCCGGCCAATGACAGGGTCAACATTTCCTTCTTTTGCAGTCTCTGTCAAATCCCGCGCAAGGGAGTCCAATGTCGGTGTGTTAGCACTCGATGACTGGCCGCCGCGGCCCTGGCGCCCTGCCTGGGATTCGTTGCTGCCAAGAAGCTGCAGCACCTGCTGACGTGCCTTATTAAGGCTGACACCAAGGTTGTTTAGGACACGTGCTGCAACGCCTTCACCTTCACGTATAAGTCCAAGCAGGATGTGTTCCGTGCCGACATAGGAGTGGCCGAGCTTACGAGCCTCATCCTGTGACAATTCCACAACCTTTTTAGCTCTCGGGGTATAATGGATTGTCTGCATTGGCTGTTTGCCGGCTCCGATCAGTTTCTCCACTTCCTCCTGAATTTTGGCAACTTCCAGCCCCAGTGATTCCAGTGCTTTCGCTGCGATCCCATTTCCTTCACGGACGAGACCGAGCAGGATATGTTCAGTGCCTATGTTATTATGTCCGAGCCGCACCGCTTCCTCCTGGGAAAGCGCCAGCACCTTTTGCGCCCGTTCTGTAAAACGTCCAAACATCATAGTTATTTCTCCTCCTAACTAATTTTCCAGCTGTATACGTTCACGAATAAGTGAAGCTCTTAATACATCACGCTCACTCGGTGTCAGTGATTTTTTGGCATATTGCTGCAGGAATCCTGGTTGTGTCAGCACCATTAACTCGTTCAGAATGCTTCTGGATACATTCTCAATCACACCCAAGTCAATCCCAAGCCGCACGTCAGATAAACATGTTGCTGCTTCTTTTGACTCAATAATGCGGCTGTATGCCAATATTCCATACGAACGGTAAATACGGTCTTCCAGTCGCTTGCTTGACTGTTCCATAATTCTGTTACGCGCTTTACGTTCCTGTTCGATTAGCTGACGGGCAACACTTTGCAAATCCTCTACAATATCCTCTTCCGATTTGCCCAGTGTGATCTGGTTGGATATCTGAAAAATATTACCCGTCGCCTCACTGCCTTCACCGTATATGCCGCGCACAACAAGTCCGAGCTGGTTGATTGCCGGTATCATTCGGTTAATCTGCTGTGTCCATGCCAATGCCGGCAAATGCATCATGACCGATGCACGCATGCCTGTTCCAACATTTGTCGGGCAGCCTGTTAAGTATCCGCGCTTTTCATCAAACGCATAATTTACCTTTTCTTCCAGCCAATCGTCCAGTTCAAATACTTCTCCGAGTGCTTCCGAAAGCTGAAACCCTGGAAAGTAAAGCTGCAGACGCAGATGATCCTCTTCATTCACCATAATGGATACCTGTTCATTCTCAGATATCAGTACAGCTGATGATTGACCCTGTTCCGCCAGATGCGGGCTGATTAAATGTTTTCGACTAATACACGCCGTTCCACCGGTGTTAATTCTTGAATGGGTATGAACGAAAACGACTCATAGTTCTGGAATGACTGGTTCTCATATTCCTCCTGGATAAACGAAGAAATACGTTCGAGATCAACTTCATCAGCCAGGATTGGAAAGGAATATTGGGAAAAATTACGTGCCAGCCTGATCCGGCTGCTTAGCACAATGTCACTGTCAGGTCCGTCCTCCCGCATCCACGGGCTGATTGCCTCATTCATAAATTGCTGCAGTGTCATGCATCATCCCTCCCTAGTTCCTTTTCCAGCTCCTTAATTTTATCCCGGACGGTCGCGGCTTCCTCAAATGCTTCATTTTTTATTAGCCGCTGCAATTCTTCCCTGTATGCATCAACCTGTTTTTGATACGCATATCTCCGCCTTTGCGGGCAGGAATCTTCCCGTGGTGTGCTGTATTGCCGCTGTGCACACGGCGGAAAATCGGGTCAAGGTACTCTTCAAATGTCTGATAGCATTGTGAACAGCCAAATTTCCCTACCTGTTTGAACTTGGACAGTGTCATTTCGCATTTTGGACATTGCAATTCTTCTGTCTCTTGCCGTGGTGTGTCTTGTTGGATTTCGAATGATGGGCTGAATAATCCCGACAATAAGTGGTGCAATGAGTAGCCCTCTTCCGGATAGGTCATATATCCCTTCTCCTTTGCACACACTTCACATACATACACTTCCGTTTTATCACCATTGACAACCTGGGTGAAATGAAGTGTAGCCGGGCGCTTATGGCATTCCTGGCACTCCATGGTACTCCCCCCTATCACTTATTCAGATATTTTAGTGTTGTGAGCATTGATGTCATAATTCGGGCACGGATTTCATCACGCAATGGCAGCTGAAAGGCAAGCGTCTCTCTGTCAATGGCACTGAGCATGATTCTGGCCTCCCGTTTGGTAACGAGTTCCTCCTCCAGCAGTCTTTCCACTACATCGAGGGCAGCTTGCTGTGAACAGGTTGGGTTTATCATCTCAATAATATCATCAATCAAGTCCGCCCAGTCCTGGTGTTTAATCCTCATGATGCGGATATAGCCGCCGCCTCCACGCTTACTTTCCACTATATACCCTTTTTCCACAGTGAAGCGAGTTTTAATCACATAATTAATCTGTGACGGAACACATTGAAACCGATCAGCCAGTTCACTCCGCTTAATATCAATTGCATCTTTGCCGCCAGAGTCAAGAACCTGCTTAAGGTATTCCTCTATAATATCCGAAATGTTCCGCATAAACCCTCCTCCTCTTCTACCATATGAGCGAACATTATTATTTTTACCTTCATTTACCTTATTTGACTTTGACTATCTTTGACTTTGCCTTCATTATACGATATACACACAAAGATGCAAGAAAAATCTATCCCTATTGTAGACAATTCGGCGAAAAAGAAACATCTGAAAAGCGTCCTAACCCCAAATGGTAAAATGCCGCGGGAATTCTAATACCCTCTGATGATCATTCCGAAAGGCCAGCACTTATGGAAACGAAAAACCCTGTGACAATCACAAGGTGTTCAATCATTGCCGTTCACTGGCACTTTTAACATGATCAAGTTTTGTTATATCCTCAAAAAGGGATACACGGTCAAACCCTTTGTCAGGCTCAATCGTAATAAATATATTCCTCTGCTTATCCTCCATCCGGTTAATTTCAACCTGTTTTATCGCTAGGTGATGCTTCTCAAAAACAGCTACCACATTATTGATCTCCAACCCGGGCAGCGCAGTGACCTCAATTAAGTAAGATGTCTTTCCCTTTTTAAATAGCCGCTCAAAATTATTTAAGAATACCAGGCTTAACAAAATGATAACCGTTGTAAATACAGCAGACGCATACATCCCTGCCCCAACGACAAGTCCCAGTCCTGCAACTGTCCATATGGAAGCAGCTGTTGTCAGCCCGCGTATCGTCATCCCGTTTACAATGATAGTCCCAGCCCCCAGAAACCCAATGCCACTAATCACATAAGAGGGAATACGGGTCGGATCAAACCGGACATTGTCGTAAGCATCGATTAACGACTCAAAGCCGTACAATGAAAGCAGCATCATTAAACAAGCGCCCACTCCAACCAGAATATGAGTACGAAACCCGGCAGAGTGATTTTTTAGTTCTCGTTCAAAGCCAATTAACCCTGATAAAATTAGGGCAATGACAATACGCAGCATGATAGTCAAAAAATGATCCCCTATAAGCTGATCAAAGTATTCCGCCATGTCACACTCCCCCTTCACTATTATAGTTACCCATCATGTTAAAATGACATGACACAAAATAATGCAGCAGGCCGTTCCAACATTATTTAGGATTTGATCCCGATACAAAATACCGAATCTGAAGGACTCGCCTCCTCCAGCCCTTTGCAGCCCATATGCTGGACGATAAGCATTCCATTCAGACAAAGATATGATTAGCACGGCTCATCCCAAAATTAAAAAATAAAGAGGCTGATCCATCGATTCATGGGTCAGCCTCTTCTCTATTCTGCCTGGCGGCGTCCTACTCTCGCAGGGGCAAAGCCCCAACTACCATCGGCGCTGGAAAGCTTAACTGCTGTGTTCGGCATGGGAACAGGTGTGTCCTCTCCGCTATCGCTGCCAGACCTCTGTGATGACAGGGTG
>BBCA01000034.1 GCA_001311805.1 Lentibacillus juripiscarius JCM 12147
CTTTGCCGCGGGCGGCTGATGAGCCTCCTCAGGCTAACGCCTTGCGGGGTCTCATCTAGGCCTCTTATCCCGCAGGAGTCGTCCGCCTTCCGTTCCAATTCTCTAAGGTAGATTACGAATGATTAAGTGTATTTTCAATTATAAGTTCGTATATTAAGCAAAAAGTATTTATGAAATTCATTCTTTCACTTTATAGTTAGGAGGCGGCTTCATGGAAGCAATTCAGGAGCATCAGGGTAAGGTGGTTCCGCTGAATCGATCCAATGTTGATACGGACCAGATCATCCCGAAGCAATTTTTGAAACGAATTGAACGGACTGGATTCGGCCAGTTTCTGTTTTACAACTGGCGGTTTGATGATGAGGGGAACATGCAGGAGGATTTTGTACTGAACAATCCGGCCTACCAGAACGGCTCGATTCTTTTGGCCGGGGAGAATTTTGGCTGTGGATCGTCCAGGGAGCATGCACCATGGGCTCTCCTGGACTATGGGTTCCGCGTCGTCATTGCACCGAGTTTTGCTGATATTTTTTACAATAATGCACTGAAAAATGGCATCATTCCAGTTCCGATGAACAAAGAGCAGGTGCAGCAATGGATGAAGCAGGCGGAGAAGTCAGAGCTGGAACTGACGGTTGATCTGAAGAAACAAACTGTCCAAGATGATGGACGTGAAGTGTCATTCGACATTCCAGACTACCATAGGGAAAACTTACTGAACGGGCTGGATGAAATCGGACTGACACTGAAACACGAAGCGAAGATTGCCGCGTATGAACAAGCGATAGAATCATAAAGAAGATGGGTGACAATAACAATCATGATGGAGGAGAGTGAATCTGTTGGGAATTACGTACTAAGCGACGTGGCTGATGCGGCAATGGACCAGCTGGCAACCGTGGTCCACCGCACACCAATCATGAAATCAGCAACAACCAATGCATTAGTGGGAAAACATGTATATTTTAAAATGGAGAATCAGCAGAAACTGGTGCATTCAAATTCAGGGGCGCCAGTTATAAACTGATGCAGCTATCGGATGAACAGCTGGGGAGAGGGGTAATTGCAGCATCGGCAGGTAATCATGCCCAGGGGGTGGCAAATGCGGCGGCGAAACTGAACGCACGGGCAACCATTTTCATGCCAGAAAAAACACCCGCGGCTAAAGTTAATGCCACGCGGGCATATGGTGCGGAGGTTGTGCTTACTGGCGAGTCATTTCAGGAAGCGTACGAAGCGTCGATGAAACGGCAAATGCAGACAGGAGCAGAGTACATTCATCCATTTGACGATTATGACGTTATGGCAGGCCAAGGGACGATTGCAACCGAAATGCTGCAGCAGGAAGACCGGATTGATACGATTATAGTACCGGTCGGCGGCGGTGGCTTAATCAGTGGAGTTGCGACCGCTGCCAAACATAAAAATCCGTACGTCAAGGTGATTGGCGTCCAGGCTGCTGGTGCATCAGCCATGTATAAAAGTTATTGTCACAGGCAAGTGACCCGTCTTGACAAGGTATCAACGATTGCAGAGGGAATTGCGGTGAAAAAGCCGGGTGAGCGAACATTACCGCTGATCAGGAACTATGTTGACGACATTGTCACGGTCAGCGATGAGGAAATCGCCGCGGCCACCGTTTACATGCTGGAACGCAACAAACATTGCTGGAAGGAGCCGGCGCCGCAGCACTGGCCGCATTGTTCGCACACAACAGCAACATCAAATCCGAACACTGCGGTATCATCGTGAGCGGCGGCAACATGGACATCAGCACACTCCCAATGTTTCAGCAGCTCGCCAGCAAACACCACCACTCAGCCTAGAATGCTGAGTGGAACATGGGGACAGGCTTACTGTCCCATTTGTTTTGCACCACCGGGACAAGGAGCCTGTCACCAAGTCTCGGTTTATTCCAGCTGTTTCATCGACAGTGTTTTACGTGAGTAGAGGACACCGAATCCAAATGAGACGAGGTGTTGAAAACATAACGATTTTTGCCTTGCGACTTTGCTTGGTACATGGCATTATCCGCATACACCATAAACTGTTCCGGGGAAACGGGATAGTCCGGATAAATGGCAATGCCAAGGCTTGCGGTCATATGCAGTTCATTTCCGGCAACCTGAAACGGCTCATGGAATTGCTTGAGAATCCCTTTCGCTTTTTCCTCGACATAGTGATTAGAGTCGAAATCCTGCAATAGAAAAATAAATTCGTCTCCGCCCATTCTCGCCAGGATATCACGCTCTCCAAGACATCCGATCAGCCGCTTGCTTACTTCTTTTAAAAGTTCATCCCCATTGGAATGGCCGAAATTGTCGTTGATAATTTTAAAACGGTCCAGGTCCAGAAATAGAATCGCCAGTTTTCCGCTGGTTCCCATTTCAATTGATTGGATGTGGGATTCAATTTCTTTCTTGATGTACCGTCTGTTCGGTATGTCTGTCAGGTCGTCATGGTAAGCAAGGTAGTTATATTTCTCTTGCAGCAGATGGCGTTCGGAAATATCACGAAACTGTCCAAACGCGCCAATCATTTTGCCATTTTCGTAGATTGGCTGTGCATCGAACAGGCACACAACACGCTCTCCTTTCTGATTAGTGAACTGGAGAAGTTCATTCTCGAAAACCGCCTCGTTTTCTATAACTCTTTGAAAATAGGTACCTGTCAATTCGGATGTGCAAATATTTTTGCCGATGACAGACGCTCTGCCATTATGTGAAATCTTTTGGGCATAGTCATTTAATTCGGTCGTGATGCCGTATTCGTCGGTGATGACAATGCCATTGCTCGTCCGTTTCAGCATAATCTGATTCATAATGTTAAGCTTTCGGTTTTGCTTTCGGAGCAGCAATTCCCGCTCGATCGAGTCAACCATCTGGGACAGCATCGTCAAAAACAGCGGATTCTGGTACTGGATTGGCATCATAATTGACACGCTGCCAAGCAGATCATCTTCGTCTGTATACTGAAAGGATGCACCATAGCAGGCGATATCCTCGAGCATTTTATGGTAATGATCCTTGCCAATCAGACTTATCGGACGCTTCTCCTGCAAGGTCAGGCTGACAACATTGGTGCCTGTATCTTTCTGGGTGAACTGACTGCCTAGTATAATTCCGAACTGATCGGTGGTCGCTTTTATCGTTTCGTCCCCATCAATGTCTAAAAGAAAACCATCCACATCGGAAATGACGACTAAAATAGGTGTCCCTTTCAATGAAGCCAGCAGTTTATTGGAGAAAAAACTGACAACCGATAAAATCTCACTGTATGATTCCCGTTTATCCAGCAACTCCTGTTCGGTTAAAAATGTTTCCGGACGCGACATGACATAGGGATCCATCCCGTTTTCCCTGCACAGCCGCTTCGACTCCGTTATGTAATAAGGTTCCTCGTTAAGCATCTCCTCACCCCAGCAAAAACCGTTTTTATCCCTTAACTATAAACCAAAACAACAAAAATTGTCAAAAAACGATGGGGCGCAGGGTTCATCGTCCCAGCTAGCATTGAAAGCATCGTTCTGTGTGTAGCTGTTTTGAGTTTGTATTACAGATGAACACATTGCTGGAGAATAAGCAAAGTAAAGAAGATGTATTAAAGAGGTGAGTGGACAAAAAGAAAGGACACGGGGGACAAGTAAGCCTGTCCCCATGTCCCGCTCAGTTGCCTGGGCAGAAGGAGTTGATGTATGCTTCTGATTCTTTGTATGGTTGATTCGTTGGACCGACTGCTTCCATGTCGACAATGATCATGGCTGGCTTCCTTTGTTTGATGGCGTTGTCAAAGGCCTGGACAAAGGTGTCGGCGGATTCGACCCTTTCCGCTGTGAAGCCCATTGATTCACATAACTTCGCATAATCAGGATAGTTCAGATCTACCGCTTTGGTTCTTCCATAAGCGGCAGTTTGCAGGTAGCGTAAAATACCATAGCCGCCATCATCAAATAAAACGATGATAAGTGGGAGATTCTCCTGGGCGGCTGTAGCCAGTTCTCCGGCATTGACCATGAATCCGCCGTCTCCAGCAATCAGTACGACAGTACGGTCTTCATCGGCTATCTGAGCGCCGATTGCTGTTGGCAGCCCCTGACCGATCCCGCCGCCGGAAGCAAAAATGGATGTCCGTGGCTTATATGTTTCGATCAGTTTGTTCCCCCATATGTAGGCGGGCATCGTTACGTCGCGTACGAGGATTGCGTCATCCGGCATCAGACGGCGCATTCCATCAGCAAATTGGTCGTACGGGGCGACTGCATCCTGTAGTGCTGCGCGCACATTGCTGCGAACGGTTTTTACTTCTTCCACATACGCTTGATCCGGTGCGATAGGCTGTTCCTCCAGCTTCCGGTTGAGCTGCTGCAGAATATCTTTTGCGTCGCCAGCAAGTCCATAAGACACAGTATAGTTAAGGTTGAGAGCGTCCGGTTCCGCGTTGATCCCAATGTGCTCATCAGGCAGCGGCAATGTCCAATCATTCGTTTCTTCCCCACGGAAATGAGTGCCAATGCTTATCAGCAAGTCAGATTGCCGGAACAGGGCTTCTACTTCTGCCTCCGTAGTGAAATTGCCAATGCAGAGCGGGTGATTTTCCGGGATGGCGCCTTTGCCCGATTCACTGGTGATCACGGCCGGCTGCAATCGTTCCACTAGTTGGCTGAGCTCATCACTAGCTCCGGAAGCAATCACGCCGCCGCCGGCCCAAATGACCGGGCGCTTGGCTTGTGTAATTTTTTTGAATAAGTGTATTAGGCAGGTCAAACGTATCGGCTTCGTCTTCGAATGCTATTGTTTTTGTTGGGCTGCTTGCTTCCAGAATCGTATTGTCCGGAATGATGGACGTCTGCAAATCAGTGGGAATGGAAACGGTGATTGGCCCTAAAGGCGGGGTGGCCGCTTCCTTGATTGCCTGCTTTATGAGTGTAGTTGTCTGTTCAGGCTGCTGCAGCAAGTGCGCCTTTTTGGAAGCACCTTCCATCATGGCAAGCTGATCTTTACACTCATGAATGTACCGCTTGCCGGTTCCGACATAGTCAGAAGCAACCTCGCCGGTAATATGTAATAGCGGTGTACCCTGGTTCCACGATTCGGTCAGTGCGCCAGCCGCATTTCCGGCTCCGGCCCCGGTACTTGTCAGAACAACGCCAAGCTTTCCGGTTGCCCGCGCATAGCCGTCCGCCATATTAACCGCACCGCTTTCACCACGTGCGGCAATAAGCCGTATACTGCCTTCCCGTACAATTGCATCATAAATCGGCATGTTGTGAATGCTGACAATGCCGTAAACAACTTCCACACCGGCTTGTACCAGCTCGTGCACAATCACGTCTGACGGTGTATTTGTTTTCTGTTTGTCGTGTTCATCTCGTAACCTCCATGATTCGTTTCTATGTGGCGTAATGCTATGAATCTATTAAACTCGCCTCCTCGTGTAATTCAGATTTTTAATTTAATTCACAGTAGGCGGACCCATGTGAACCTTTAGTAAAGTATCTTAACATGAACAAATAGCTTGTCAACTTTTTCCGGATTCGCTCACATCGCGGTTTGACGATTTTGGAAAGAACGGCTAAACTGATTATTATTAGAAAAAGGGCAATATTTTAAATGGATGAAGCTGGTGTTGTGACCTGTTCAAGCCTAATGCCCCAAGCTTTTACGAGACATGCAAACAAACAACGTGAGGGGAGATGGATCAAACAGCATGATGCAATTAACCATGTACATTGACGGAAAATGGAAAAATCCAAGCAAAGACAATAAAGAGACATCATTAACCCGGCGAATGGGGAAGTGATCGCTGAGGCAGCGGAAGGTACAGCCGAAGATGCCAAGGAGGCCATCAGCCAAGCCAAAAGAGCATTCCAGGATGGAGAATGGCCGGAAATGGCACCTGCCGAACGGGCAGAATATTTATACAGGATTGCTGCCAAACTGGACGAGAATCATGACGAATTGACGCGGCTGGAAACGCTCGACAACGGCAAAACACATACGGAAGCCAGTTTTGACGTAACCGAAGCAGCCGATTGTTTCCGGTATTACGCAGGACTGATCCGCGCACCGGAGGGACAGGCAGTCGATGCTCCAGAATCAACCCACACGATGGTCGTCCATGAGCCAGTCGGTGTCTGCGGCCTGATTGTCCCGTGGAATTTCCCGCTGCTGATGAGTGTCTGGAAGATGGCTCCTGCACTGGCTGCCGGCAATACCGTAATTTTGAAACCATCCGAAATCACACCGGTTACGGCCGTAAAGCTGTTCGAGATTTTCGATGAGGCAGGGCTTCCGGACGGAGTTGCTAATCTGCTGCTGGGACATGGTGCTGTTGTCGGGAATGAACTGGCGACAAGCCATGATGTTGACAAAATCTCATTTACAGGCGGAACGGAAACAGGACGGGCCATTATGAAATCCGCGGCCGGCAACTTGAAAAAATTTCACTGGAGCTGGGCGGAAAGTCACCGAATATCGTCTTTCAGGACGCGGACCTGGATACCGCCGTTGATCACGCATTGTTCGGCATTTATTTCGGTGCTGGACAGGTCTGTTCGTCCGGGTCGCGTATTTTAGTTGAGGAAAGCATACATGATGTCTTTGTCGAGCGGTTTGCGGAGCGGGCAAAGAAAATCACCGTCGGCCCCGGCAGTGATCCAGCATCCGAAATGGGACCGCTTGTCAGTGAAGATCATATGAATAAAGTGCTGTCCTATATCGCTAAAGGCAAAGAAGAAGGAGCGAACCTTGTCTGCGGTGGAAATCGCGTACAGACTGGTGCATTAAAAGACGGCTACTTTGTGGAACCGACTGCTTTTACAGATACAACGGAAACGATGCGCATTGTTCAGGAAGAAATTTTCGGCCCAGTCGCGGTGTTCCAGACATTCAAGGATGAACAGGACGCTATCCGGGTAGCCAATAATACAGATTACGGACTGGCCGGAAGTGTTTTCACTCAGGACAGTGCCAAAGCGCTCAGGGTTATTAAAAAAGTGCGTGCCGGAATCACGTGGGTAAATACTTATCACACCAACTTTAACGATTTCCCATGGGGCGGCTATAAACAAAGCGGAATTGGCCGCGGACTGGGGAAATATGGACTAGAGGAATTCCAGGAAGTAAAACAAATCAACATTAACCTGCAGCCAGAACCAACCGGATGGTTTTCCGAATAAAGCAGTTTTGAGAACGTGTTTACAAAAAACAATCATAAGGAGGCTGTTATGAAGAATTCAAGAATGGAAATGGAGCAATTGTCATACCGAAACGATAAGGAAGCAGGTTTATCAATTGATGTGGCGGTGATCGGCGGTGGAATTTCAGGACTGTACGCCGGATATCGCCTGCTGTCCGGTACATACGGAGGTGACAGCCAGCCCCCGGAATCCATTCATATTTTTGAAGGAGATGATCGAATTGGCGGACGGCTGCAGTCAATCGAACTGCCGGATATGAATGTAACTGGTGAGCTTGGTGGCATGCATTATGATACGTCCCACCAAATAACCGCCACACTTATAGAAGATATTTTTCAGCTTGATCATACTCCTTTCCCATCAGGGGATCCAGCCGAATATACATATTATCTCCGCGGCCAGCATTTTAAAGGCAGTGACTGGATAGATGCTCAAAAGCGAGGGGAACGGCTGGATGTGCCTTATAACCTTCGTGAGACAGACAAAGGGTTCCGTTTTGATCAGCTTCTGCACAAATTGTCTACCATGTGCTGATGGCCGATCCGTGGTTTGTTGCCAACTACGGGGACAGAATTGAAAAAGTGAACGATTACGAGTATGCGTTCAGGTTGACTGCCAGCCAATGGGACGATATCAACGTCAACTGGACATATCATCAGGAAGGCAGCCCTTTCTATGGCATGAAGGTTCGTGACATTGGGTTCTGGAACCTGATCAAAGACCAGGCAGGACAGGAAGGGTATGCTTTTATCGCCGATACGGAAGGGTATTACTCCAATACGATGAACTGGAATGCGGCTGTAGCGGTATCGTATATGATTGGCAGTGACGGAGAAGGAACGTACCGAACGATGACAAGCGGCTACGATCAGATTGCCTATTCACTGGCAAAAGATTTTACGGATAGCCAAGGGGCACAGCTATGGACGGGCAATCGGCTGGAGACGTTCACCAAAGCGACAGACAGTCCGCGCCGCTATCGTCTTACATTTTATAACACAGAAGAACAAGCGTACTGGACGGTCGATGCCGATTCTATTATTCTGGCCATGCCGAAGCGTTCGCTGGAACTTTTGGACCGGAACAGTTATTTCTTTCAATCGGATGCAGCGCCCATGTTGAATCAGAATATCGATACAGTATTCAGCATTCCGTCGTTTAAATTGCTGATGGGATTCACCTACCCATGGTGGAAAGAGGACCACGGCATTGAGGAAGGCAAGGCATCCACCGATTTACCAATGAGCCAGTGCTATTACTTTGGGACAGACCCATCAAACAACCATTCCTTATTGCTGGCGAGCTATAACGATCTCAGCACCGTCCCCTATTGGAATGCACTTATCCAGTATGAGGGGGAACAGGAATCAGCCGGTGCTGCAAGCCCTGACAGAACGGGAGCCAGCAGTTATTCGGCAGCTGCTGAAAAGGATCGCGGCCTGCTTGTAAAAGAACCGCACACCCTGCCAGGTGAAAAAGCACCGAAACATGTTGTCGACGAGGCACGAAGCCAATTAAGCGAAGTGCATGGAAACCATGTCCCTGAGCCTTATACCGCACGCATCAAAGACTGGTCCCGCGCCCCGTATGGCGGCGGCTATCACAACTGGCGGACAGGCGTTGCCATGGAAGCAGTCATGCCATTTATGCGTCATCCACTGCCGCATGAAGCCATCCATATTGTTGGGGATGCCTACTCCGGAAAACAGGGCTGGATTGAAGGCGCGTTCTGCGAAACAGAAAAGATGCTCCAAGAATCCTACCACCTCCAATGGCCAACCTGGCTCAGTACCAGCTATTATCTAGGATTCTAGTGGGATATGGGGACAGGATCCTTTAAACGGGTGCAATAATAAGACAAGGAGCCCGCTCCCACATTCTTTGCCATTGTCTCTGAAAGGTGGTTGTGAACAAATGAGTGAGAACGTAAAAAATTTCAAGCCCAACTTCTCGCAGGAAACCATACTAAATATGGATGCTATTTCTATTGCGAATGCTATTAAAAGTGAGAAAATCACTAGTTTTGAAGTGGTTAGCACCTTTATTGAACATGCCAAAAATAAATCCCCTCATTAATGCTATTGTTGAAGATCGATACGATGCAGCTATAAGCGAGGCCTTGGAAAAGGACAACCAAACGGAGAAGGCGGATAAAGGACCATTATTCGGTGTTCCAATTAGTGTGAAGGAAGCGTTCCAGGTTGCAAACATGAAAATGACTGGCGGATTAGTAAGCAGGAAGCATTTAATAGCTAGAGAAGACGCCAAGGTTATTAAGAAATTAAAAAGTGCTGGTGCTATTATTTTAGGAAAAACAAACACACCAATGTTATGTTTTTGCCAGGAAACGGATAATAAATTATATGGCAGAACGAATAATCCGTGGGACGTGACAAGAACTCCGGGCGGTTCCAGCGGCGGAGAAGGTGCATTGCTCGGAGCGGGGGGAGCAGCCGCCGGAATTGGTTCCGATATTGGGGGCTCCATTCGTTTTCCAAGCCATTTTAACGGTGTTGTTGGGTTTAAACCAGGCAAATTCCAAGTATCAGCTGACGGGCATTTTCCCTCAAATAGTCATGCGCTGCAAGAAAGAATGTCGGGAATGGGACCGATGGGGAAATCAGTCCGTGATATGGAACTGTTGTATGGGATTATTGCTGATACACCTCCTGCTGAACAATCACTCGATGATGTCAACATTGAGATTTTATCTGAAGACACGAATGTTCCTTTATCCAAAAACAAAAGACATGCTTGATAGAATGGAACAATTTTTACGTACCTCTTTTTCAGTAAATCGCTCCATTCCACCATATTTTGGAAGTAGTGCGCGATTATGGCAGGAGATCATGTCGATGGATGGTGGAAGGGAAATGGAAAAGCTAGTATTTAATAATGATCGGCTAAACGTATTAGCTGCCTATGCTAAAGAAAAGCTGACCAAAAAACACAAATTCATCCGTTTCTGTCATGGGCACTTATCGGAGCGAAACTATTCAAACCATCGGCAAGCAGAACAAGAGAAATAGAAAATATTGTGGAACAAGGTGATGATAGGCTGGCCGATTATCTTAAAAATCGTTTATTAATTTTTCCGGTTTATCATACAGGAGCGCCAACACATGGAAAAGTATATCAGGAGATCTTTTCAATCCGTAAAACATTTCTGCAATACATGCCATATGTTGCGTATGCAAATGTCTGGGGACTTCCATCCTTAACCATTCCGGCTGGCACAGATGAAAATGAAATGCCAATCGGTGTTCAGATTATAAGTATGAATGGTAATGAAAGCGCAATTTTCCAATTGGGCAAAATAGTGGAGGATAATGTCAGAGGGTATGTTCGCAGTATGAAACTGGATTAGTTTTTGTATCAATGTTTCCTGGCAAGAAGAATTCTGGACGTAGAGCCTGTCCTAGTCACCCTTGATAAGAACTTTCATTTTCGACAACTGTATTATTCTCGGATCTACATCATACCATGGTAGATATCAATCAAATTATAGAGGAGGAACCATGCATGCAGCGCCTGATGTGCAAGGGGAAAATCCATAGAGCTACTGTCACAGAGGCTGATCTTGACTACGTTGGCAGTGTGACAATTGATGCGAAATTAATGAAGGAGGCGGATATTAAGCCATACGAGATGGTGCAGATTACCAATCTAAAAAATGCGGCCAGGTGGAAAACATATGCCATTCCTGCGCCGGAGGGATCGAAGCAAATTTGTCTAAACGGCCCTCCAGCCAATCTATTTTCCCCGGGCGACCTGGTTATCATACTCAGCCAGGGTCTCATGACCGAAGAGGAAATAGCCAATCTAAAGCCACGGGTCGTTTTTTGTCAATGAACAGAACGAGATTACGAGTGTAGAAGACCATCAGCTACACTGGCCGGAAGAAATCTAATCCTAAGGGTGAAAAATCCAGCTGACAGCAGATCGGCTGGATTTTTTGCGTGGACCCCTGCATCGAAAATTCACAAAATCAAATGAACTGCAACCAAAAGAAACAATGAAATTCCGAGCCATATATGGGTCATCCTTTTTGACAGACGGCCAGAGCAGCCGCAGCCAGCCACTGGCAACCATCGCCGTCAGCACAGTGCCGGCCAAGAGCCCGCTTGTCAGTTTCTCGTTTGTCAGGTCCAGTCCGAACAGACGGATGACGAGCGATGCGTGGATGCTGATTAAAATAAGCGCCGTCGTTCCAATCCAACGATGATATGGGACAATTTTTTGGAGATATTGGCCAATCTTATTTTCGTCTGTTTATTCGATGTGTTGCGCATAGTGGAGAACACCGCATGCCGTGTCCAGTTAAACAGGAAAAAGAACAGCCCAAGCGCCCCGAATGCAATATGCACAGGGAAAAACGGGAGCTGAACGCGTTCGATAATATTCCAAACGCCAAGTACAAGCAACAGAAAATTAAAATAAAACCATTTATTCATAAGATCCTCCGGGCCATGATTGCAAAACTTTGGTGAAACGATTATAGCACAACTACACTGAATAGATTTGTGCTGGAAATCACACAAATTTAAAGGGGAAATTCGATTGTAGGGGTGGGCGTATATTGTATCGGAATACCCGCGAAAACAAAACAGACCGGCAACGATACCGGTCTGTTTAGGGCTGAAGTGCGGAGTCCGTATCACAAGTGTGTGATGCGAAAGACACCTTTATTAAACAAATGTTCCTTCCATCACCGATTCCTGCACTGGTCGGCGGTCGGATGGCTTTTCGCGTGCCTGCAGTTGTTCGTCTAGGGCTTCTTTCTCCCCTTGGTAACCAATTGCCACAAGTGCCTGGATATCAAATTCATCCGGGATGTTTAACAGTTCGCGCGCTTTGTCTTTATAAAATCCACCCATGCCATGAGTGATTAAGCCTTCTTTTGCCGCCTGCAGGGACAAATAGCCCCAGGCTGCACCGGTGTCAAAAGCGTGCGTATTACTTTGCTTATCGGAAATAAGCAGTGCTAGCACGGGTGCTTTTTCACACCATTTCCGATTTCCATCCATTATAAAAGAATGAAATTTTTTCCTTATCTTCTTGCGTGCGTGCAATAATGAACCGCCACGGCTGGATATTCATAGCAGACGGTGCCCACCGAGCCGCTTCAAATACTCTTAAAAGCACGTCCTCAGGTACTTCTTTTTCTAAGAATGACCGAGGCGACCAGCGCTTTACGTAAATCGAGTCAATATCGTGATCCGCCTGGCGGAATTGTTGTATGTCTGTAGTCATCATATGTACATCCTCCTGTTGAAAATCCTGGCTTTCCCTAAGTCTTCTTTTATAAATCGACCAACGTTTTCTTATATTGCAATAAAATATTCAACTGACCGTCATTATAATGAAATTGTATTTTGAAATCAAAATATCCGTTTGAGCCAAACATGAACGGTAACATTAGACACGAAATTAGGAACAAGTAAAAATACGTCGACCGCCTATCCTTTTGCAGCATGTATGGATCCACAAAGAAAAAGGCGTTATACCCTTCTCCTCGCCACGTAACTGTCACTTAGAAAAAACGCTTGAACGCCCTGGGAATGAAATAAGCTGCTGTTGCCGCTACACCAGCAGTTAAAAGTGTAATGAGATTAGAAGAACCTTTAGCTATAACAATTCCTTGCGATAGGTCACCGCTCCTATTCCAAGCTTCTGATATATTTGGGGTATATACCATAGTATACAAGACACCGAGTGCCCATTGGGTAATGAAGAAAAAGAGTAGAAAGCTTGCTATGAAAATAATATAGTTTTTCATTTTATCGCCTCCTATGCTTATTACGATAACATGGCAAAAAGTTTCTTGTTATAAAAAGGCTGTTTACTCGTTTATCCAGACCTGTTAGAAAAACTATAGGCCCACCCTCGTCCTAGTAAGTGCCAAGTAAGGTCATCGATAATCTATACTTTCTGACGTCACAAATAAAACGCCTCTTATGAAAAGAGACGTTAGCGTACTGTACAACATTTCATTAATGCGTACAGGAGTTAAATTTTTGGTATGGAGCATATCGGGCTCGAACCGATGACCTCTTCGCTGCCAGCGAAGCGCTCTCCCAACTGAGCTAATGCCCCGTCGATTCCGATATTTATTATAGCCACTTGTCCGCATAATTTCAAGGGGGATATATAAATTTTAAATTTTCTGTTTCTGAGCCAATGATTTAACAACAATTATTTCCCGGGCAATCTATGTCAAATAAAGTCGGAATTTGTCGGGGTGCGAGTTTTCAGTATTTCGGATTACTGGAATCTTATCAACTGCCAATTTATGCTAGAGTAAAAACAACTTAAAGGAAATCAATAAGGAGATGATTTAATGGATCTCGGACTCAATAACAAATCGGTGTTGGTATTAGCTTCCAGTAAAGGACTGGGGGAAAGCAACTGCGGCCCAGTTTGCAAGAGAAGGTGCGCGGGTGTATTTGGCAAGCCGGGACGAAAAGGCGTTGGAACAGACGGCGGAAGCGATTATAGCAGAAACCGGAAACAAGCAAGTATCGTATGGGCGTTGTGATATGACGAACTATGATTCGATCAAACAGCTTGTTGCGGATGCTGCCTGGACGAACGATGGGATTGATGTTTTAGTGAATAATACGGGTGGTCCACCGGCAGGGGCGTTTGATGACGTTGACGATCAGGCTTGGCAGCATGCCTTTGAACTTAACTTGCTTAGTTTTATCCGGGCTATCCGAGAGGTTTTGCCGCATATGCGAAAGGGAGGAGGCGGCCATATAATCAATTTGCCTCGTCTTCCATTAAACAGCCGATTGATAATTTGATCCTGTCCAATACATTCAGGGCAGGGATAACCGGATTGTCGAAAAGCCTGTCGCAGGAACTGGCCGGTGACAACATTTTAATCAACACGATAGGACCGGGAAGGATTTCGACGGACCGAGTGCAATCACTTGATAATATGAAGGCGGATGCACTTAACATGGAGGTAAAGGACTTGAAGGCCTCCATCGAAGAGCAAATCCCAATTGGGCGGTATGGGGAGCCTGAGGAATTTGCAAAACTGGCTGTGTTCCTTTGCTCAGCAGCGAACACCTATATGACAGGGCAGTCGCTGCTTGTGGATGGAGGCATGGTCAAGGCGTTATAAGTGTGTTGAAGTGCTATTTTATTGGTGCAGAGCCGGGGAACTCTCTTTTGGTGCATGTTAGGCAGAAGGGAGGAACCGGCTTTTTGTCTCCCGGTTCGGATTGATATCTTTAATTTTCGAGTTGATACCTCTGCCGAACCGGTTGATACTTCGGCTAAACAGGTCGATATCCACCACAAACGGGTGGATAGACCCCGAGCATGTCCCCGCCCGAGCAAAGCACAGCCCTTATATGGTGGGGAAATACCGCCCGCATCCCCGCTCAATCAGCCCATCATTCATAAGCGTTTTTTTCGTATACTTGCTTCTTGCATTCCAGACGAGGTACTGCCGTATCCCGAGTTCTTCCAGTGCTTTAATCTGGTTTTGGATATCTCGTTTTTCGTATTTGCGTCCAAAGTCGAAATCTTGTATCCACGGGCGGATGAATGCTGTATTAATGCCTTTTTCCTCAAGTTTTTCATTTCGTCTTTTTGCATCCTGGATGGCTTGTTTCATGATGTCGTACGGATGATCATCTGGATTTTCGATACCGTACGAGCCGGGTCCATAGTGTGACGGGTAAGTCATTGGGGAGATAAAGTCGACATTTGGTGCGATCCGCTCCCACAATTGTCCTATTCCCATGTCATCTTTGGCTGTTGTTACCAATCCGAACACATCAGCGGAAACTTGGACGGAATAATCCTCAAGGCGTTTATTCGCATACTGCAGAAAAGACAACACGTTTTCATCTTTGGCCATGTTTTCTTGATTATCAAAGGTTATGTTCTGGTCTGCCGTTTTTGCATTGGCTGGAAAGCGGATATAGTCGTATTGAATTTCGTCAAATCCGTATGATGCCACTTCCTCGGAAATGGAAACCATGTAATCCCAGACATCTTTTTGTACGGGTCAATCCACTTGATTCCCTGCTCATCCTGCCAGACACCACCATTTTTACGCTTGATCGCAAATTCTTCTTTTGTTCAGCCAGAAATGGATCTTTGAAAACGACAATTCGTGCGATGGTGTAAATCCCTTCCTTTTCCAGACGGTCGAGCAGTGCTTTCATATCATCGACTGACGGATTGCCGTCTGCCTTGATTTCCTCGGCAATCGGCACGTTTGAATCATAGGTCAGTTTACCGTTGTCATCTTTTACATCCATAACAAAGGCATTTAGATCAGTCGATTGAACAAGATCAATATAATCGTCAATGGCATCACTTTTAATAGCATTGCGGTTCAGGTAAATTCCCCTGATGTCCGTACGTTTGATATTTTCCTTGGGCGTTTGCCGTCTGATGTTGTTCGTGCTGCTCGAATTTGTCTGACCTTTATCTTCTTTGTCCGCAGCCAAAAATTCCGGACGCTTTTTGGATTGGTTCTCGGAAGTATTTTCGCTGTGGTAATCGGTGTGCTGGATGTTCAGCTGTTTAGTCATTTGCGTTTCAATGCCTGCACAACCTGCCAAAAATCCCGGCAGAAAGAGGGCGAGGCAAAGGACGGTTAACTTCATTCGCATATTCATTCACCCAGTTGTAGCGTGGACATCAGCCGCCGTTCTTATGTAGTAGCATTGGCTGCAGATTGTCCAGTGGAAAAATCTGCAGCAATTTCATAATTGACAGGTGGGTGGAACCGTTTTACTATATATGTAACGGGTTACAGGCATCCCCCTATAATATTTTTACCTTGCTGTGTAACCCGTTACACAAGAAGATATATTTCATTACAATAAACATAAAAAACAAGACGAAGAGGGCTATACGATGGCGACAATCCGTGATGTGGCAAAGCTTGCTAGTGTTTCGACTGCAACGGTCTCCAGGGTTATTAATGGAAATGGTTATGTGAATGCGGAGACAAAACAACGGGTAACAGAAGCGATTGAACAATTGGATTATGTACCGAACGATGTGGCCCGGAGCCTTTTTTAAAGGGCGTTCCAAAATGATCGCGCTGTTTGTTCCGGATATTACGAACCCGTTTTTTCCGGAGCTGGCCCGGGCGGTGGAAGATGTTGCAAACCAGCGTGATTACTCGTTTGTCCTCTGCAATACGGACAATGACCCCAATAAAGAAAGTGCTTATTTGAACGCATTGCAGCAAAAGTCGGCTGATGGGTTTGTCATTGTCTCAAGCTCGATTTCCGAAGAGCAATTGAAGAAAATTACAGTGCCGATGATTGCTTTGGACCGTATCACTGGCCGTTCCATATCCTCTGTCACGGTAAATAACCGCAGTGGAAGCAGGCAGGCGGTGCAGCACTTGAAATCGGTCGGCTGCACACGGATTGCCCATATTTGCGGACCAGAACACGCGGATAATGCGGTTTTCCGATTGCGCGGCTACCTTGATGAGGTTATGCACGAGGACTGGTTTAACAGCAGTTATGTGGCTTCGGGTGCGTACAATTTTGACACGGCACGGGAAGCGGCTATGAATCTATTGCGCGATTGTCCTGAGGTGGATGGTATTTTTGCCGGCATGATCTGATGGGTGTAGGTGTACTGCATGCCGCGGCTGCACTAGGCAGGAAGGTGCCGGATGATTTGTCGGTGATTGGTTTTGACGGCATTTCTATTGGTAAAAAGGTTACACCAGCACTGACGACGATGGCACAGCCGATTTATGATATTGGGGCAAGGGCTGCCGATATGGTCATCACCCAAATCGAAAATGAGGCACCGGCAATGATAACCGAGGAATGTCCGGTTCAACTGGTGGAACGGCAATCGACAAGGCGAAAGGACTGATTGGATGAATGCTGAGCCGAGTGTGTGCATTGTTGGCAGCATGAATATGGATTTAACCGTTACAACAGACAAAGTCCCACAGCAGGGCGAAACCGTTATGGGGAATGAATTTTTGCAAACCCTGGTGGAAAAGGGGCTAACCAGGCGACTGCCGCAGCCCGAATGGGTGCCAATGTCCATTTTATCGGGGCGGTTGGGGATGATGTGTTTGGTCAAACACTTCTTGCTAATATGAAAAACGAGCAGATTCGAACGGAAGGAATCGATACGATAGCAGAGACGTCTACAGGAACGGCAACGATCATCCTGTCTGACCAGGATAATCGAATCATTGTTGCACCAGGGGCTAATAACCTTGTAACGCCAGAGCTGGTGAAGCGTCACCGTGACTTGATTGCTGGCAGTGACATTGTGCTCCTGCAGCTGGAAGTGCCGATGGAAACGATTGTGGCTGTGGTAGAAGCCGCTGCGGAAATCGGTGTTCCGGTCATCCTCAATCCGGCGCCATACCAAAAGCTGCCGGAGAGTGTGCTAAAAGGCTGTGCATGGCTGACACCGAATGAACTGGAGGCCGCCGCATTTGCAGAAGATCCGCTCTATGAAACAATCCGGGAAAAATTGATTATTACCCGAGGTGCCAGTGGTGCCAGTTTTACTGAAAACGGCCGGGAGCGGCATGTGGCTGGCTATGATATGTCTGTAATGGATACAACAGGTGCCGGCGATACATTTAACGGCGCGCTGGCAGCAGAACTTGCCCGGGGAACGGCACCGGATGAAGCGATTCGGACGGCCAACGCGGCAGCGGCTCTGTCAGTAACAAAAGTTGGTGCACAAGGCGGCATGCCGGAAAAACAAGCAGTCGAAGCATTTTTACAGGAAAGGAAGACATCAGAATGAAGAAAACAGGGCCATTAAACCGTGATATCGCTTCGGTGCTGGCCAGAATGGGACACACCGATACCATTATGATCGCTGATTGCGGGCTGCCCATCCCGGAACATACGCCTTGTATTGATTTGTCATTAAAACTTGGAACGCCTAGTTTTTAGAAGTTTTGATGACCATTTCTGAACATATGGCTGTGGAAGAACTGACGCTGGCCGAGGAAGTGAAACTATCCAATTCCCCAGTGCACAACAAATTAACCGCATATTTTCACGATGTACCAATCCGCTATATCGGACACAAAGATTTGAAACGGTCTGCAAACGATGCCAAGGCAGTCATTCGAACCGGTGAGGCAAGTCCATACGCTAATGCGATTGTGCATTCGGGTGTCATTTTTAAATGAATGGAGGTGCAATCATGGCGGAAACACCATTTATTGATATGCAGGGGATTACGAAGGCTTTTTCCGGCAACCAAGTCTTGAAAAAGGTGGACCTTTCGATTGAGCAGGGAGAGGTGCACGCATTAGTCGGCGAAAATGGGGCCGGTAAATCTACACTGATCAAAATACTGACCGGCATTCATAAACGAGATGGCGGCACGGTCAAGCTGAACGGAAAAGAGGTGCATTTTTCCCATCCGAAAGAAGCGGAACAAGAGGGGATCATGGTTATCCACCAGGAATTGAATATAATCCCGCATCTGACGGTTGCAGAAAACATGTTTCTCGGGAAAGATATCACGTACGGCAAGTCAGGCATTCTGAACAAGAAGGAAATGAAGAAACAATGCACGGACTATTTGAGAAAACTGGGTGTTTCCAACATTGACCCGGATGAAGTAGCCGGTGATTTATCTGTTGGAAAACAGCAGATGATTGAAATTGCCAGAGCGATATCCACGAATGCCGAGCTTATCGTGATGGACGAGCCGACTGCTGCACTAACAGATCGTGAAATTGAAAATCTGTTTGAGGTGGTGGAGTCCCTGAAGAGCCAGGGTGTTGCTATTATTTATATTTCCCACCGGATGGAAGAAATTTTTTCAAATCTGCGACCGGATTACGGTTTTGCGTGATGGCCAATATATCGGGACGGAATCGATTGATAGCCTTGATTTGAATCGATTGTGAAATGATGGTTGGGCGGGAACTTGGCGAACGTTTTCCGGAGCGGAAGCATACAGCCGGTGACGTTATTTTTGAAGTGAACGATCTGGCAAGGAAAGGGCAGTTTCACGATATACACTTTTCGGTCCGGGAAGGAGAAATTCTCGGTGTGGCTGGATTGATGGGCGCCGGCAGATCGGAAATCATGGAAACGATTTTCGGCTATGCGAAAAAACAGCGTGGAAGTGTGCGTCTTAATGGAGAGGAACTGACAATCAGGCATCCGTCCGACGCAATCAAGGCGGGAATTGGCTTCATTACGGAGGACCGGAAATCCAAGGGGTTATTAACGGAATTCTCTATCCGCGATAACATTGCTTTAACAAATTTGAAATCAGTTTCCAGTAATGGTGTCATCGCCTCCAAAAGGGAGCAGCAGCTGGTGCAGGAGCTGATGGATCGGCTGGGTGTGAAGGCGACCGGCTCAGGTCAGGAAACAAAATCGTTAAGCGGCGGTAACCAGCAAAAAGTAGTCATCGCCAAGTGGCTCGGGATCCGTCCAAAACTGCTCATATTGGACGAGCCTACCCGTGGGGTGGATGTCGGCGCTAAAAAGAAATTTATTCAATCATGAATGAACTGACGGAAGTGGTGTGGCCATTATTATGGTTTCCTCGGAACTGCCCGAGATTTTGGGTGTGAGTGACCAGATTATGGTCATCCACGAAGGAACCGTTGCGGGAATACTGAACAGAGAAGAAGCAGACCAGGAAAAGATTATGGCTGCAGCAGCAGGGGGTGAATAACAATGAAAGCGAAACTTTTTCAGGATTTTTCTAAACTGGGGCCGTTAATTGGGCTCATCGTCATGGTTCTTTTTCTAAGTGTACTGAGTGAGGACTTTTTTTACAATTGATAATATCCTTAATTTATTGCGGCAAATATCGGTTAATGCGCTGATTGCATTTGGAATGACGTTTGTTATTTTAACGGCGGGCATTGACTTGTCTGTCGGTTCACTCCTGGCGCTCGGAAGTGCACTGACAGCGGGCATGCTGGCAAGCGGCATGGATCCGGTTCTGGGTGTTTTCCTCGGACTGCTGATTGGCCTTGGCTTAGGTGCTGTCAACGGGCTGATCATTACGAAAGGGAAAGTAGCGCCGTTTATTGCGACACTGGCGACGATGACCATTTACCGTGGTGCGACGCTTGTTTATACGGATGGCATGCCGATAACGGGACTGTCCGATAGTTTTGTGTTTGAAATGATTGGCGGCGGCTATGTATTCGGCATTCCATTTCCGGTCATTTTGATGCTTGGTGTATTTCTAGTACTCTATTTCATTTTAACAAAACCGTCTTCGGCCGGCAAGTGTACGCGGTCGGCGGCAATGAGGAAGCATCGATATTGTCCGGTATTAAAGCGGACCGGGTGAAAATATGGGTGTACTCGCTGACCGGAATGCTCTCGGTGCTGGCGGGAATCATTTTAACGAGCCGGCTGAACTCAGCACAGCCTACTGCCGGCCAAATGTTTGAGCTTGATGCCATTGCAGCAGTCGTTATTGGCGGAACGAGTCTGATGGGGGGACGCGGACGCATCTTCGGAACCCTCGTCGGAGCACTGATCATCGGTGTTATCGATAACGGGCTGAACCTGTTGAATGTCTCGTCGTTCTATCAGCAGATTGTGAAAGGCGGCGTCATACTGCTTGCAGTGTTGATGGATAGAAAATCAAATTAAACTATTTGAAGGAGGAGTTAAAGATGGCTAAATGGCTGAAAGGTTTGGGATTACTGGCAGTTTTGGTATTGGTATTAGGGGCTTGTTCCACAGACAGTCCGGGTTCATCGGAAGACAGTGGAGAAAGTTCAGATGGGGAATCAGATGATTCGATTAAATTGGCCTGTCCATTTCTACACTGAACAATCCGTTTTTCGTTACCTTGCGTGAAGGTGCGGAGGCCGCTGCAGACGAGGCTGGCTATGATATAGTGGTAACCGATGCACAGGATGATGCGTCCACACAGCTGAGCGATATTGAGGACCTGCTGCAGCAAAATGTTGATGTATTACTGGTGAACCCTGTTGATTCCGAGGCTGTTGCAACCGCGATTGAATCAGCGAACGAACAAGATGTGCCGGTCATTACAGTTGACCGCAGTGCAGCCGGCGGAGAAGTGGCCACTCACATTGCGTCTGATAACGTGTCCGGCGGGGAAATGGCTGGCGAGTTTATCGCTGAACAGTTAGAAGAAAGTGGAAAATTGGTTGAGCTCCAGGGTGTACCCGGTGCATCTGCGACAAGAGAAAGAGGGGAAGGCTTCCATAATATCGTGGATTCCATTGATGGTCTGGAAGTTGTTGCCCAACAGACAGCAAACTTTAACCGTTCTGAAGGACTGACTGTCATGGAAAATATCATTCAGGGTTCGGATGACATGGATGCTGTATTTGCTCACAACGATGAAATGGCACTTGGAGCAGTAGAAGCACTCCAATCCAACGGCATGCTGGAAGATGTCATCGTTGTCGGCTTTGATGCCACGGATGACGCCCGTGCCGCTGTAAAAGAAGGTACTATGGATGCTACGATTGCCCAGCAGCCGGAAGTGATTGGCGAAAAAGCAATTGAAGCAGCAGCGAGCGTTGCCGGCGGGGAATACATCGATGAATTCATCCCGGTTGAACTGAAAATGGTAACGGAATAAGTGAAAGTTGAGAAGAGTCATGTCACACGGTGATGTGGCTCTTTTTTGATTTGAAGGTGATGGTATATTTGGCGCCAATAAGCCAACCTAAGCATGGAGTTTAAACTATAGAGTGGTGATGACAATGCGATGGCTTAGCATACAAATGACTGTGATCATGCTGGTCTGCCTTCATCCCGGGTTCAGTACAGCAGCAGCGAAGGAAAACAGTGAGGCGCACAACTGGGTAGAGTACAGTACACATGTCGAAACGGTCGATGCGGGGTCCCATGAATACACGTACTGGAAAAATCTTATACAGCGAACGCGGACTTGTGACATATCCCACAAACTGAAATCAGTTGTCTATTATTGTGATACTCATGATCATACGGACGTGGAAATTTTTCATGAGGAAACAGTTCATAGTGAGAAGCATGAATAACGTTCGTGGTATCGAAAAAAGCAGCGGCCGCCATGTCGGGCAAACCGCTGCTTTTTTCGGATAAGATCATAAACTGTTCTGGTTGCGTTTTCAAATAGAAATATAGTAAACTATTAATGAATCGACGTACTAATCGAAATAGGAGAAGGGGGTATTCATGTGGTATTGCCATACAAGCATGAACCATTTACTGATTTCAGCAATGAGCAAAACCGCGCCGATTATGAAGCCGCTCTCAAAAAAGTAGAGAGTGAACTAGGCAAAGATTATCCGCTGGTTATCGGCGGTGAGAAAGTTTATACCGATGATAAGCTGATTTCCGTCAACCCTGCGAATAAAGAACAGGTTATCGGAAGGGCATCAATGGCGACAAAAGAGCATGTCGAAAAAGCTATGGATGCTGCTAAAAATGCGTTTAAAGAGTGGAAGAAATGGACTGCTGAAGAACGTGCGGAAGTGCTGTTCAAGGCCGCTGCCATTGCGCGCCGCCGCAAGCATGAAATCTCTGCTTGGATGTCTTATGAAGCGAACAAGCCATGGGATCAGTCTGATGCGGATACAGCAGAAGGCATAGACTTCCTGGAATATTATGGCCGTCAGATGCTACGTCTTGGACAAGGCCGTGAAATCAATGACCGTCCAGGTGAGAATAACACATTCTTTTACCAGCCGCTTGGTCCCGGTGTCGTTATTCCGCCATGGAACTTCGCGTTTGCGATTGTATGCGGAACAACGGTAGGACCGGTTGTTGCCGGTAACCCGGTACTGATGAAACCATCCGAAAATACACCGGTTATTGCTTACAAACTGGTTGAAATTCTGGAAGAAGCTGGCCTGCCAAGTGGCGTTGTCAACTTCCTGCCAGGCAATCCGGAAGATATTGGTGACTATCTAGTTGATCATAAAGATACGCATTTCATTAACTTCACCGGCTCACGTGCAACTGGCACACGCATTTATAAGCGTGCTTCAGAAGTACACGAAGGCCAGACACATCTGAAACGCGTTGTCGCAGAAATGGGCGGCAAGGATACGATTATTGTTGATAAAGATGCTGACCTTGATTTAGCGGCAAAATCAATTGTTGATTCTGCATTCGGGTTCCAGGGTCAGAAATGCTCTGCATGCTCCCGTGCCATCATTCATCAGGATGTTTATGATGAAGTGCTTGAAAAAGCCGTTGAAGAAGCAAAAGGCATTACAGTAGGCAACCCTGGCGAAGAAGACATCTACATGGGTGCCGTCGTCAACCAGAAACAGTTTGATAAAATCAAAGACTATATCGAAGTAGGCAAACAGGAAGGCGAACTCGTCTTTGGCGGGGAAACCGACGATTCCAAAGGCTACTTTATCTATCCGACCATGATCAAAGACCTTGATCCGGAAGCACGTATCATGCAGGAAGAGATCTTTGGCCCGGTTGTCGGCTTTGCTAAAGCAAAAGACTTTGACGAACTGTTGGATATCGCCAATAATACCGAGTATGCCCTGACTGGTGCGGTTATTTCCAACAACCGTGCACACTTGAACCGTGCCCGTCATGAGTTTGAAGTGGGTAACCTCTACTTCAACCGCGGCTGCACAGGCTCCATTGTTGGCTATCAGCCGTTTGGCGGATTCAAAATGTCCGGTACTGACGCCAAAGCCGGCGGACCGGATTACCTCTTGAACTTCCTGGCTCCGAAAACAATTTCGGAATCCTGGTAAGTGAATTTAATAAATGAGCGGTGGTTTAATCAACTGCCGCTCATTTTTTGTCGGAGGGGTGCCGCATTTATGCTGTTAGCTGCAGGATGCTAAAGTTCACAGTAAGTTTGCTAAAGTTCACGCGCGAAATGATAAAGTTCACAATAGATCCCGCTAAAGTTCACAACTAGAATGATAAAGTTCACATCTTTCTTAAGGCTGTCTTCTAAAAAGATTGTTATCTTTGCTACGCTAACCATAGAGAATGAAAGACTTCTTTAAAAAAACCCTTGCATCATCAGCAAATCTATCGTATAGTAAACGATATAATTACATAGGCAACCTCAGTT
Source organism: Lentibacillus juripiscarius JCM 12147 (assembly GCA_001311805.1). The sequence continues at coordinate 24,242 of BBCA01000034.1, forward strand.
CGGTGAGGTAGAGGTGCAGGCAATATGAGTAGGCAGTGCGAGGATGACAACGGTGATCGCTGCGGAAAGGATTGTTTGCCGAAGCATGATGAGTGTCGGGCTTATCATCGCTGGTGCATTTCTGAAAAAGGGGTGTACTGTCATGCTATGAGTGCATGGAGAACTACTGATCGATGGAGGATAACGATAGTTGGTGAAACAATGATTGGTTATTTTCCTGTCATTGTTTTTTGTATTTCGGGAATGTTTTTCCACCCGTTCCGAAATCTGGCAGCTGTCAATTCCCCTCCCGCTTAGAAAATCCGTGCACTCCCTAATTTCAGGGGGTGTTTTTTTTGGCAGTTAAGAAAGTGCATAAGTGCAACGAGAGCCTTTTAGCAAGGCAATAAATAGTGCTAGTAATGTGTTTGTCTGATGCAAATATAACAGTTTACTAATCTTTAGGGGGAACAGGCATGGAGAAAATTAAGCGTAAGAGGCTATTTACAGCACCGCACCCATTTGTCATTTTGTTTACGCTAATGGTTCTGATAGCCGTCAGCACGTATTTCATTCCAGGCGGTGAATATGACCGGACAACGAATGATGATGGTCAAACGGTTGTCGTTGATGGAAGTTATCATCCAGTGGAGGCAATTCCTGCAGGGTTTATGGAAATTTTTCAGGCTGTTCATCAGGGAATGGTGGACGCTGCAGCTATTATATTCTTTATTTTTATTGTTGGTGGTTCATTTGGTATTTTCAAGGCAACCAACACAATTGAAGCGGCACTTGGCAGTATTTCCTCGAAAGTTATGGGGAAAGAGATCTATCTGATTCCGGTTGTTATGCTCTTTTTGGTGTTTCCGGTGCCAGCTTCGCGATGTTTGAAGAGGCATTGCCCTTTATTTTGATTATGATTCCAATTGCGATGAAGCTTGGTTTTGACTCGATTGTGGGAACAGCGAGCGTACTTGTTGGGGTTTCGGCAGGTTTCACGACTGCTTTTGCCAATCCATTTACGATAGGGGTCGCTCAAGGGATAGCAGGTTTACCACTGTTTTCGGGAATGGGTCCAAGAATTGTCTTTGGGATTGTTTTCATAGTGGTCAGCATTGTCTATGTGATGCTGTATGCACGGAAAATTAAAGCTGATCCGTCCAAAAGTGTTGTCTATAAAGAAGACCAAATGCGGAATCTTGACACAGATGGAATCAATCAGCAAACACTAACAAAACGGCACTGGGCTACACTTGCTGTATTGGTTATGACGCTGGTTGTCCTGGGGTATGGCATTATTCAGCATGGCTGGTATATGACGGAGATTGCCGCATTGTTTCTTGTTATGGGAGTGGTCATCGGCGTTGTCAATCGCATGAGAGTCAATGAGATCGCGGAAAAATTCGTGAAAGGCTGCGAGGAGCTAGTTGTTGGGGCGCTAGTTGTTGGTTTTGCATATGGTGCTCTTGTCATTTTGCAAAATGCCAGCGTTATTGACACGATTTTGTATGGTATTACTGATTTTGTTTCCGGTATGCCAGCCAGTTTGCAGCCATTGGCATGTACGCTACACAGTCCTTGTTAAACTTTATTGTGACATCCGGCAGCGGACAGGCAGCATTAAGTATGCCAATCATGACCCCGCTCGCTGACTTGCTTGGTGTCAGCCGGCAAACGGCAGTCCTCGCTTATCAAATGGGGGATGGCATTTCCAATATTATCGCTCCGACAAGTGGTTTGCTACTGGCAGGACTGGCCATGGCGCGCATATCCTGGGTGAAATGGTTCAAGTGGATCTGGCCATTGATTGTGATTCAGTATGCGATTGGGGCAATTTTTGTGACCATTGCACACATGTTTCTTTGGGTTTCCTGATATAATGGACAGGAATGAACGGTAGTTGCGAACTTTAGAGGAGGAACAAGCAATGATAGAAAGTTTATTTGCAAAATTGGAAGAGCAATACCCGGAGATGGTTGATTTTCGACGTGACCTGCATATGCATCCTGAGTTATCACATCACGAAGAACGGACACCGGAAAAAATTGCCGAATTCCTGAAAGGGCTGGGCATTGACGTCCGTACTGGTGTCGGCGGCAGAGGGGTTGTTGGCACGCTGAAAGGCGGTAAACCCGGCAAAACAATTGCACTGCGGGCTGATTTTGACGCCCTGCCGATCCAGGATGAGAAGGATGTCGATTATAAATCTCAGGTACCTGGGGTTATGCATGCATGCGGCCACGACCTGCATACGGCAGGACTGTTAGGTGTGGCAAAGGTGTTGAGCAGTGTACGTGACGAAATTCCGGGAACGATTGTGTTTGTTCATCAGTTTGCTGAAGAAATAACACCAGGCGGCGCGAAATTTATGATTGATGATGGCTGTCTTGACGGTGTGGATATGATTTATGGTGCGCATGTGATGGCAGATGAGCCGTTCGGAACAGTAAGCGTCCGTGAAGGATATGCTTCATCGGCGCAGGATGATTTTGAAATTGAAGTATTGGGCCAGGGCGGTCATGGATCATCGCCGCATACAACTGTTGATCCACTCGTGACAGCAAGCCAGCTTGTTGTGAACCTGCAACAGATTGTCAGCCGCCGCGTCAGCCCGCAGCAGGCAGCAGCTGTCACGGTCGGTTCTTTTCAGAGTGGAGGGGCGAATAACGTCATTCCCGATAAAGCCGTGATTAGAGGAACGGTCCGTACGTATGATGCGGAAGTGCGGGATATGGTTGAGAATGCACTGAAACAGATTGCCAAATCAACATGTGAAGCAGTCGGGGCTGGTGTAAATATCGATTACATCCGCGACTGCCCGTCGATGTATAATGATCCGGAAGAAGCGGGGCGGATTGAAAAAATGGCCAGGCTGGTTGTTGGAGCAGACAATGTTCATGAAATGGCACCGATGATGGGCAGTGAAGATTACGCTTATTATCAGGAAGAAATCCCTGGCGTTTACTTTATTGCAGGCGGACAAAATCCAGATATTGGTGCCGTCTACCCGCATCACCATCCGATGTTCAATGCGGATGAGCGTGCCATGCTGAATATCGGGAAAGTGTTCATCAGTTCCGTATTGAATTATTTGTCGGACGGAGAGATAAAGCCGGACGGGGAGTAGTTTGGTGGTGCGTTGCTCGATTTGGGGCGGATCTCGCTCGAATTGAGTGGCGCATCGCTCGATTTGGGATGGATCTCGCTCGAATTGAAACGTTTAGCTCGATTGGATGGTACTGTCATAAATAACGTTGCAAAATCTAGGCAGCATGATACAATAGTTTACAAGTATTTTGTAAAATTGGAATGCCGAGATTAGTTTAGAGGAGTTGAGTTGAGTTATGACGAGCAAAGAGGTACTAGCAGAAACAGGTTATTTCGGTGAATTCGGGGGCAGCTACGTCCCGGATGATTTAAAACGTTTTATCGGAAGTTGCCGATGCATTTGAACGATACCGCGATGATCCGGAATTTGAAGCAGAGTTCAGGTACTATATGGATGCGTATGTCGGCCGTGAAAATCCGCTTACGTTTGCAGGCAACCTGACGGAAAAAATCGGCGGGGCAAAGATTTATTTGAAACGGGAAGATCTGAACCATACGGGTGCACATAAGATTAATAACGTGATTGGCCAGATCCTTTTGGCGAAGCGGATGGGCGCCAGCCGGATTATTGCTGAAACCGGTGCAGGTCAGCATGGGGTTGCAACGGCAACGGCCGCGGCGATGTTCGGTATGCCATGCACGGTTTATATGGGCAAACTGGACACGGAACGGCAGGCACTGAATGTTTTCAGGATGGAACTGCTTGGCGCGGAAGTAATCCCGGTTGAAAAAGGGCAGGGCCGCCTGAAAGATGCCGTCGATGAGGCGCTCGGGGATCTTGTGGCGAACCATGAGAACACATTTTATCTTCTGGGATCTGCAGTCGGTCCGCATCCATATCCAAGTATGGTAAAGTATTTCCAGTCGGTCATCAGTGAGGAGTCCAAACGGCAGATACTGGAAACAGAAGGAAAACTTCCAGCTGCCGTTGTTGCCTGTGTCGGCGGCGGAAGCAATGCGATTGGCGCGTTTGCACATTATATTGACGAAGAGGATGTACGGCTTATCGGTGCGGAACCGGCGGAGGCACCGACCATCACGGAAGGGGAACCTGCTGTGATCCACGGGTTTAAATGCATCACGCTGCTTGATGAGAATGGCGAACCGAAGCCAACTTATTCCGTCGCGGCCGGTTTAGACTATCCTGGTGTCGGACCGGAACACAGCCATTTGAAGACGAGCGGCCGGGCTGAGTATGTGACCGTTTCCGGTGAGGAAGCACTAGAAGCCTTCCGGGAACTGTCCCGAACAGAAGGCATCATCCCAGCGCTGGAAAGTTCACACGCAGTGGCACAAGCAATGAAACTGGCAAAAGAACTGCCCAAAGATGAAGCAATCATTGTAAACCTCTCTGGACGCGGCGATAAAGACGTCCAGCAAGTGTTTGAAAAGCTCGGATGAATGGAAAAGTGTGGAAGAGGGTTAAAAAACCCTCTTCCATTGTTATTTTTATATGAAATCCCAACGATTACCGTTGCATGCTACTAAAAATTTTTCCCCTTTAGATATCCGGGTACAACCTGTGTTGTTGGAACGTCAGGATCTGCCGTATACCCTTGTGGTGTAAATAGCAATTTTTCCATATAAGGTGACGGTATATTGTGGAGATAGTAGTTATCCCATGTGTTCGTGTAAAACAATTTTGCCTCATCGACCGATCGTTTCCCAGTAGCAATATCATGGATGATGTTGAAAGATAAAATGTTATTTTCTTCCTTATCGCAGTTTACGGTTAGCTCTCCTCTTGTACGGAAAGCATACCCACTTCCGTCATAACGTGCAATTTTTGAATAAGCCTCTTCCGGTAATTTATAATCAATAGTGTTTGCGAGAAAATCCGGATGTGGGGAAGGCCAGTTGTGTGTGTACGCGTCACGGAATACCGTTGTTCGTTTCCACGGTCCATTATTATACCAAATCAAAAGACTTTCTGTAGCCTCCTGGGGGTAGCCATATTTTTCAATGGTTAGCATGGCACCTTCTTTTTGCACGATTGGCCAAGCAGATATTACATTTTGTACGTAGTCTTCAAACTGATTGCTCATCAAAGTACCTCCTTTATTTTTTCAACATTAGATTGTTCGTAACGGGGGGATTTTATGTAATAGGGCACAAAGATTGAGAAAAGAATAAAGAAAAAAGCTGCTAACCCTTTTTGGATCAACAGCTTTTTGCGGTACCGGCGCCTTGATTTATATTTCTTGGTGGGACAATGTACTGTCACCATGTCCCTATTGAATAAAGGTTTTGTTGACGAATCCGGTGAAGTCGGGTTTTTCTTTCAGGAATTGCAGATCATAGGAAGAGTTGCCAAATTCCTGGATGACTTCTTCGTTTACTTTATAGGTGAAGTTGGTGCGTTTCCAGGCGTTTTCCATGACACTTTTTTCGAGTTCCTGGCCGGTGATGTCGGCAATGCCATTGATGGTGATGTCGATTGCTTCATCTGGATTATTATTAACATACTTGACAGCTTCTTTGTGGGCGTCGATTAGTTTTTGGATTTGCTCACTGTTGTTTTCGGCCATGTCAGATGATGTTACGAATACGGCAGCTGGCAATGTTTCACCAAAGGATACTTCACTGGTCGGGATGACGACGTTGGCATCCACTTTTGCTTCCATAACGGACGCCCATGGTTCGGGTGCTGTCGCAACATCCACATCTCCTTTTTCGAACATGGACTTATAACGCGCAGGTTCGCCGGTCACATGCTTCATAGATCCGCCAATCCGATCTGAGGTGATTCCTTTATCTTTCATGTATGTCTCAAACTGTACATCATGCGTGCATCCGACGCGCGGTGAGATGAATGTTTTCCCTTTAATGTCTTCCCATGACTTGATACCGCTTCCGTCACGGGATACGATAACGGTCCCGCCGGTTGATGATGCGCCGATTATCTGAACGTCTACACCGGAAATGAAGCTGTTCATGGCAGGCCCTGGCCCGACTAATCCGCCTTCGATGTCACCGGATGCCAGTGCTTTCATAAATGTAGAACCGTCCGGAAACGTTTGATACTCTACGTTGACATTGTCACCTAGGTGGTCTTCATACATTTCTTTTTGCTTGGCTACCATTGCTGGTGCGTGATTCAAGTTTGGAAAGTGGCCGATGGTGACTGTTTCTTTTTCGCCATCGCCTGATGTTTCACTGCTGCCACCGCAGGCTCCCAGGATAAGAAGAGCTCCAATCATAAAAATTCCCACAAGTTTTTTCAACTTAAAAATCCCCTTTCTGATGTTTTGAAATGGAAACGATGAATCCTGCCTTTGCTGGTCGATTGATTTCAATGAATCGGCTGCTGATAATTCCCCTTAAAAGCGGGGCGGATGCTGGTGTTACGCTGCCTCTTCCATGCCCCAACGTTTCAGCACTTTATTTTCCATGCGCTGGAAGATAAGCTGGTCGACGATAGAGCCGATAACGCCGATGATGATGATGATCCCGATCACAAGACTCATATTATTAAAATCAGATGCATAACTGAGCGTGTAGCCGAGTCCCGGGCCTGTGCTAAGCATTTCCCCCGCCATTAATGCCCGCCAGCTGAAGGCCCACGCCAGCCGAACACCGGTAACCGCATGCGGAATGGAGGCAGGAACGATTACCTTCATAAAAAGATCCATACCTTTCGAGCCCATCGTTCTTGCTGCTTTCAGATAAATCGGGGCAACGTTTTAATGCCAATGCGCATGTTCATTGTCATGACAAATGTCCCACCGATGATAACAACAAAGATGATGGATGCTTCAGTGAACCCAAACCAGATAATTGCCAATGGTACCCAGACAATGCTCGGCACACTTTGCAAGGCCAAAATCATCGTGCCGAGCGTTTCATCAGCTATTTTTACCTTGGCGAGCAGCACACCAAGCAGTGTGCCAATTACAAGTGAAATGGAAAGCCCGATGAGAAGGTGCCGGAAACTGGCCAAAATATCATAGACAAGCGTCATGTCCGCGAACCCCGCATAAATAGTTGTTGCGACAGTAAATGGACTTGGTATCATGGAATCGGGCCAAAAATCGAGCTGGAAAACTGCCTCCCAAATCAAAATAAGTGCCATAAAAATAACGTGCGTTTAATGATTACCGGCATGCTGCAACTCCTCTTTCATGACGTTGTCGATTTCTGTTTTCAACATGGCCATAACTTCTTCCTCAAGAAGTGCCATATCTTTTGCTGCCTTGGTCTGTTCAAGTCCACATTAAAATCAGAGATGATGGTTCCTGGCCGGGCACTCATAATGATCACGCGGTCCGATAGTTTAATAGCTTCGCGGATGCTGTGGGTGACAAATACGATCGTTTTTCTGGTGTCCAGCCAGATTTTGTCTACTTCCTCCTGCAGTACATGGCGTGTCTGTTCATCCAATGCCCCGAACGGTTCATCCATCAGGAGCAGTTTGGAATCCATGGCCAGTGCCCTTGCAATGGCAACCCGCTGCTGCATGCCGCCGGAGAGTTCGTGCGGGTAATTTCCGGCAAACTGGCTGAGGTGGACCATTTTCAGGTATAGGCGGGCAGCGTTTTCTCTATCCTGTTTGTTCATACTTTTGCGCAATGGAAACGTGACATTTTTCTTTTACCGACATCCATGGAAATAAAGCCGGTTCCTGGAAAACCATGCTTTTGTCCGGCCCCGGCTCCGTTATTTCCTGATTGGCAAGCTTGGCGGTGCCGGAAGATGGGTGAGACAGTCCGGCAATCATGGACAACAATGTTGACTTACCGCAGCCGGATGGGCCAAGTAAGGATACGAATTCCCCCTCTTCAATGGAAAGATTAATATTTTCAAGCGCCGTGAGCGGCTGTTCTCCATGGCGCTGAAAAGACTTGCTGACGTTATCAATGTCCAGGTACATACCTCTTCACCCCTACTCCGAATTAATTCATATTATCTTTATCGGAAATATGTGTTTTAAGCATTTTACCATGGATATACAAAAACCAATAGGTAAATTGCCCAAAATCGGCATTCGCCTTGTTTTATAGCGAGTGCCGAAGTATTTCTTATAAGGTCATCCATAAA
>BBCA01000035.1 GCA_001311805.1 Lentibacillus juripiscarius JCM 12147
ATGGACCAATAGTTTATACACCCCCTATTGTGTCTATTATTATATCATTTTATTCTAAGGTATGCAAACATTTGTTCCTTACTTTGTAATAAGGTGAATGGGGTGTTTTGAAAGACACTTGAGATCCAATCGGTCGGACAATTGAGATGGCTAAAGCCATCCCTTGTCCGAAGGCGATTCATCCCCCACCTACTCACTGGGGTTCCCCGTTCACATTTCTTGAGGTGGGGGTCTTCTCGCCTAAACAAGATAAAGTATAGTCAAAAGCGTCTGGGACATGGTAGTTACCAAATTACCGCGGACGCTTACTCTCATGTATCCAAAAGAATGGAGCAAAAAAATACCGCCCAATTTGAAGCATATATGGACGATATTTTAAAATAATTTATTAAATTTTTAAGGGGTGCTCAAGGGGTGCAATCTAATAAATATCTTATATTCATATAACACCCCTTCAATAAATCCTGCCATATCAGCATTAATAGGACGTCAAGTACTGCTCTCTCTCCCAAGGGTGTACAGTAGTTCTAAACATATCCCACTCAATCTCTTTTGCCTCCATGAAATGCTCATATAAATGTTCACCAAGCGCATCTATAATAATTTGATCCTGTTGCAGTTCTTCAAGAGCATCCATCAGAGTGGCAGGCAATTCCTTAATCCCGTTTTGCTCACGTTCTTTTCGGTCCATTACATAAATATTACGGTCAACCGCAGTCGGCGGAGTCAATTTATTCTCTATACCGTCCAGTCCGCTCGCAAGCAGTACAGACATGGCCATGTACGGATTAGCTGATGGATCAACACTTCTGGCTTCAATTCGAGTACTTAATCCCCTGGAATATGGAATGCGGACAAGCGGACTCCGATTTGCAGCGGACCAGGCAACATAGCACGGCGCCTCATATCCAGGTACAAGCCGTTTATAGGAATTGACCGTAGGGTTTGTCACAGCCGTAAAATTGGTGGCGTGTTTAATCACACCGGCAGTGAATTGATATGCGATATCACTGAGCTGCATGTCACCATCTCTCTCAAAAAAGCTGTTTTCACCATTTGCGAATAGAGACATGTTGACATGCATGCCAGAGCCATTAACGCCAAACATTGGTTTCGGCATAAATGTCGCGTGCAGGTTATGTTTTCTCGCTATTGTCTTCACCACGAGTTTAAATGTCTGAATATCATCAGCATGCTTCACTGCATCCGAATATTTAAAATCAATTTCGTGTTGGCCTGGTGCCCCTTCATGGTGGGAAGCTTCAATTTCAAAGCCCATTTCCTCCAACTCCAGCACGATATCACGCCGGCAATTTTCTCCCAAATCTGTTGGGGCCAAATCAAAATATCCGCCACGGTCATTCAACTCCAGTGATGGGTCGCCTCTCTCATCCAGTTTAAACAAAAGAATTCCGGTTCTGTTCCGATATTGAATGCATCCAAACCCAACTCTTCATTTTTAGGTTGCGTTTCAAGTTGTACCTTGGACAGCCTTCAAATGGTGTTCCATCCGGATTATAAATATCACAGATGAACCGTGCCACTTTTCCTTTTTCCGATGTCCACGGGAACACAACAAATGAATCAAGATCCGGATGCAGATACATATCAGATTCTTCTATCCGGACAAAACCCTCAATGGAGGATCCATCAAACATCATTTGTTATCCAGCGCTTTATCTAGCTGGCTGAGCGGAATTTCAACATTTTTTTATCGTTCCCAGCATGTCGGTGAATTGGAGGCGGATAAATCGGCGTTTTCCTCCTCAATTTTTTTCATGATTTGGTCTTTCGTTAAAGGTTTGGGCATCTTTTTCCTCCTAAGTATTTGTGAATTTCCTCAATGGAAAAACCTGGATAATTCGCCCCTGCGAAGAATGTTTTTACCGGGTATTGCCGCTTCCGCCAACTCTGATTTCAAATGTCTTCGCAATTCACGGTCGGTCAGGTCGCGGTTTACTTCTTCCTTCTTTTCGCCAATGCTTTGTTCAGACAGCATGATTTGTTTAATCCCAGCTAAATTAACCCCTTTATCGAGCAAGTTTTTCATTTCTAATAAACGATCAACATCGTGAAAGGAGAATAAACGCTGATTCCCGGAAGTTCTTGCTGGATGAATTAAACCGTGGGATTCATAATAACGGATTTGCCTTGCTGTCAGTTCTGTCAGCTGCTTAACAATACTTATGGAAAACAGCGGCATCGAACGGCGATCCTGATCATTCATTAGAAATGCCCCCTTCTCTCTATGTATGAAAGTTAGATTAACAGATGTAAATTTCAATGTCAAATTGATGTCAGGTTTCTTAACATGGATGGCAAACTGGCTTCTAAAAGGTTGTTGTTTTTTCACAAAATCTATAAACGACGACGTAAACTAAGAAGGATTATATTTAGAGAGGTTCTCCGACGACGCAGCTGGAATATACTCGCTTCCCGTGGGCTCACCACGAGCCTCCTCACTCGCAAAGAACGCTCGCTGTGGGGTCTCTTAGGCTCGCTGTCCCACAGGAGTCTCGCATATTTCAGCTGCTGGTTTCATAAAAAGCAACAATGTTTACAAAAAGAGCCAAATTAAAAAAAAGAGCTTTAAACAAGCTCTTTTTCTTTGAGTTCTTCCAGTGCAGCCTTCAATGCCAATTTCACATGCGCATAGGTCAGTCCACCCTGTATAAAGGCCATATACGGTTCACGGATCGGACCGTCTGCTGTCAGTTCAAGGCTGGCTCCCTGAATAAAAGTACCGGCAGCCATGATGACCTCATCATCATATCCAGGCATTTCAGCTGGATAAGGCGTTACAAAGGCATTGATTGGGGAATTCCGCTGAATGGATTGACAAAACAAAACCATATGTTCTGCATCGTTAAACGTGACAGACTGAATCAAATCGGTCCGTTTAGCCTGATAGCCTGGCGACGTATGAAAACCCACCATCTCCAGCAATCTCGCTGTCAGTATTGCCCCCTTTAATGCCTCTCCAACAATGAGCGGAGCCATGAATAAACCCTGAAACATCTCCTGCAACGTATGGAATGTGGCACCCGTTTCCTTGCCGAGGCCTGGAGCGGTTAGTCGGTTGGCACATTGCTGAACAAGGTTTTCTTTGCCGGCAATATATCCCCCCGGCTCGTACAATACCACCACCCGGATTCTTAATAAGAGAACCGGCTATGATATCTGCCCCGGCATGCAGCGGCTCTTCTTCTTCAACAAACTCCCCGTAGCAATTATCAACAAAAACAGTCGCGTTTTCATTGATCTCTTTTACAAAGCAACCATTTCTGCAATTTCATCAATGGTAAACGATGGTCTGTCATCATATCCTTTCGAGCGCTGAATGCCAACCACAGCTGTTTTTTCAGTTAATTTTCGTCTGATGCCCTGATAGTCCACCGACCCATCATCTTTCAATTCCACCTGATTATATGTAATATTAAAGTCGGCCAGGGAACCGGATGCACCCCCATTCGTTCCTATGACAGATTCAAGCGTGTCATATGGTTTTCCGGTAATATACAATAGCTCATCCCCGGGCCGCAAAAGTCCAAACAAAGCAGTTGAGATAGCATGTGTACCAGAAACGATCTGTGGCCTGACCAGCGCGTCCTCTCCACCGAAAATACTCGCATATACTGCTTCCAATGTCTCACGGCCAATATCATCATACCCATAACCAGTTGTCGAATGGAAATGGGTATCACTGACACGATTGCTAATAAATGCGTCCAAAACTCGCTTCTGATTGGCCTCAACTAGTTTAGACACGTCTGCATGCCTCTGTGCACAGTCTTTTTCTGCTTGCGTTATTACATCATCTATCATTACTGTCAAAACTCCTCCAATAAACCATTCAGTGGATGATCATGCCGGATATATCCCTGTATCGCATACATATTCTCACTTTCTTGAAACGACTGCTCTGTTACAATCGTTTCCCGTTCCAGACGATGGAGCAATTTTCCCTGGCTGGGATCTAGCAAAACAGAGTAGCCTTCCCATTCCGATATCAGGATTTCCTCTATTTTCTTCAAAAGCCGGCGGATATCCCCCGGATGATGAGCGCTAATTAGGATGTTCGGATGATTCATCGGTATAAAGTCATCTGTTATTAAATCACTTTTATTATAAACCGTCAGCATCGGAATGGTGTCCGCTTCCAGTTCCTGCAGCAAGTTCTTTACTGTCTGCTGCTGCTGAACCAAATCCGGGTTTGCCATATCCACGACATGAAGAATAAAATCAGCCTCCGACACTTCCTCCAAGGTCGAGCGGAATGATGCTATAAGTGATGTTGGCAAATCCTGTATAAAACCGACTGTATCTGTGACAAGTGTCTGAAAGCCAGACGGAAGCTGTATCTGGCGTGTCAAAGGGTCCAAAGTAGCAAACAGCTGGTTTTCTTCAACAGCATCACTTTGTGTCAGCCGGTTAAACAAGGTCGATTTACCTGCGTTTGTATAACCAACAACGGCAATCTGAAAAACGTCATTGGTCTTCCTTCGTTTACGGTACTGTTCCCGCTGGCGGACAACCATTTTCAATTGACGTTTTATGTCATCGATCCGCTGTCTTATATGCCGCTGATCTGTCTCCAGTTTCGTTTCACCAGGGCCACGTGTTCCAATGCCGGCACCAAGCCGGGACATTTCTTCCCCTCTTCCGCGCAGCCTTGGTAGTGTATACTCGAGCTGCGCAAGCTCCACTTGCAGCTTACCCTCCTTGGTTCGTGCGCGCTGGGCAAAGATATCCAGTATCAGCTGACTTCGGTCAATGACCTGGAATCCGGATTGGTCACTCAAGTTGCGTAGCTGACCCGGTGACAGTTCGTCATTGGAAACGATGAGATCAACATCCAATTCTTCGGCAGCTTCCTTTATTTCTGCCAGTTTCCCTTCACCGATATAGAACGCAGGATGAATTTTCTGCCGCCGCTGCGTCATTATTTTTTCGACAGATCCCCCTGCAGTTTTGCAAAGGGAAACAAGCTCCTCGAGTGATGACTCAAATCGGTTCTCATTATCTCTTGGTAATTTCACTGCTATAAGCAATATCCGTTCCGGCATTTGTCTATCACATCCTGGTATTATAATTCCAATCATTATCATAGCAGAGTTTGTAGGATACAACAATTTCTGGGCTATTGGTCGTCAAGTGTCAAATCGTCGCCAGTCAAAAATATTAGATCATCCGGCGAAAATGCCTCCTGATTCAATAACCGCACCGCATGATGCCTGATGGACTGTTCAATGATGTTACGGATGTAGCGTGCATTTGAAAAATTAACGGATGTTTCCCGTTTCTTTTTATATATATGGGTACGCAATTTCCATTCTGCCTCTTTTGTCAATTCATATTCCCGGTCCTGAACCATTTGCTTGGCAATACTGGTTAGCTGATCAATATCATAGTCCTCAAAATCAAGGATGAACGGGAATCTTGATTTCAATCCGGGATTCAGCGTTAAAAACCGATCCATTTCATAAGGGTAGCCAGCCAGGATTAAGACAAAATCATTATGATTATCTTCCATATGCTTCACCAGTGTATCAATTGCCTCTTTTCCAAAATCCTTCTCGCCGCCCCGCGCCAATGAGTACGCTTCATCGACGAATAGAATGCCTCCCATTGCCTTTTGAATGACAGACCTTGTTTTCTGTGCCGTCTGCCCGATATATTCACCAACCAAATCTGCGCGTTCAGCTTCAATGAAATGCCCCTTTGAAAGCAAGTTCATGTCAAAATACATTTGGGCCAATTTTCTTGCGACCGTTGTTTTACCGGTACCCGGGTTGCCTTTGAACAGCATGTGAAGCACCTGATTGGATCCAGGAAGCCCCATTTCTTTCCGCTTTCCATTGATTACGATGGTTGCATATACTTCTTTAATCGTTCCTTTTAGTTCTTCCATTCCAATAAACGAAGAAAAAGATGTATCAATATGGGAAAATGGATTATTCGTTTCATTCCGCTGCTTGCTGTTCCGTTCAGGCTGTACGTGCTGTTTATCCTGCAAAATAATATTAATTTGCCCATTTTGTTTCGCTGTTTTTGCGTATCCACGTCATCACCCCTTCGTCACGATAGTATACGCGACGGGAAAGAGTGGCGTGACAAACGCCCATATCACCTGCAGCATGAGTGTTTGTAAAAGCAAAACGGACGCAAAAAGGCGTCCGTTTCAAGTGTCTTATTCTTTTTCCAGCGTCACATTTTTCACCGGAGCAAAAGTGGAAATCGCATGTTTGAAAATCAGCTGCTGTTTCCCATCTGTTTCGATAAGTACGGTAAAATTATCAAAAGCCTTCACAATTCCCCGCAATTGAAATCCGTTCGTTAAAAAAAGCGTAACCGAAATATGGTCTTTTCTTAGTTTGTTCAAATATTGATCCTGAATATTTACTGATTGCGCCATTGTCTTTCCTCCTCTATTCTATCTATACATAAGTATTTCTATAAACTTTCGAACATTCCTGCTAAATCATTTGAAATTTTTCCAAATGTTTCTTCAATTGTCGCGGGCGTAATAGAGTACCAGTGGACAGGTAATTTGTTTCTGAACCACGTATACTGCCTTTTTGCATACCGCCTGGAATTTCGCTTCAATAATCGGATACTTTCATCCAGCGTCTGTTCCTCTTTAAAATAAGGGACAAATTCTTTATAGCCTATGCCGCGCATCGCCCGGGAATCAGCGTAACCATGCTTATACAAATGGCGGACTTCATCGAGCAAACCCTGCTCCATCATGTTGTCCACTCGTCTGTTAATCCGCTCGTATAATAGATCCCGATCCATTTCCAGTCCGATAAAAATGGGATTATAGTCTCCATCACGCAATTGATTTCGCTGGTATTCCGACATCGTTTTTCCGGTTGTTTCATAGATTTCCAGCGCACGGATAAGCCTCCGGTGATTATTCGGATGGATCTTCGCAGCCTGTTCCGGATCCAGTTGCTCCAGCCGGTTGTACAAATCCATGGCCCCTTTGCTGTCGAGCTCCTGCTCCAGCCGCTTTGTCACTTGCTCATCCCGTCGCTGATTGGAAAATTGTAATTAAATAAGGCTGCCTGAATATAAAGACCACTGCCTCCCGCAATAATTGGCAGCTTTTGCTTGGAATCGATTTCATTGATATAATGCTGGACATTATGTTGAAAATCTGCCGCAGAAAAGGCTTGATCAGGCTCTCTGATATCAATCATATAATGGGGGGATTCCCTGTTTCTCATCATCCGTAATCTTTGCAGTTCCGATATCAAGTCCTTTGTACACTTGCATGGAATCCCCACTAATGATTTCGCCATTAAATTCTTTGGCTATTTCAACGCTAAGACGCGATTTGCCCACTGCAGTCGGTCCGACAATTGCGATGACTGTTTGCTTCATCAGCATTCCCCTAAATCTGTTTATTCATACGCACGATATGCATGGAGCATCCAGACATATTTCTCTAATTTTCCCTGGAGAGTAACGAGCAGGTCAACTGTTGGCTCGTCGTTTCGTTCGGATGCGTATGGAATCCCCTCTTCTTTTATTTCCTTAATTATCTGCTGATAATCTTCTATTAGCCTAGCGATCATTTCATCTTCTTTGTCATCAGCTGTAGCTTCTTCAAGCGTTGCCTCTTTTATGTACTTGATCATCGTAGCCAATGGTTTGCCGTCAATCGCAAGCACCCTTTCGGCCAGTTCATCAATATCATCTGCTATAGTGGTATACATCTCTTCAAACAACGCGTGCAATTGAAAGAAGTGCTGTCCCTGCACATACCAGTGATAACGATGCAGCTTCACATACATGACAAAACAGTTGGACAATAACTGATTCAAAAAGTTGATAAGTTTCTGGTTATCCATTAGACACACCCCGCCTTTTCTTACAAGTATGCACGGGATGTGTCTAAATTATACATGCCTACATGACCCGCTTAAACATTTTTTTCAAGTTCATAGGCGGAAAAATGGATTATGATGGGCCGGCCGTGCGGACATGTGAACGGATCTTTGGTTTTCCGCAAGTCAACCAGCAATGTAGCCATGTCCTCCTGATTCAAGTAGTGATTTGCTTTGATGGATCGCTTGCATGACATCAGGGCTGCAGCATCTTCTCTGATGGATTCAATATCGATTTTTCATGTTGCATAATCTGTTCAATCATTTCCCGGATGATTTCTTCTTCAAATCCATCCGGAAACCAAACCGGGTGTGACCGAATAATATAGGACTGGTTTCCAAACGGCTCAAAAAACAGGCCAACACTGTCAAGTTCTTCTTTATGCTGTTCAATAAAAAGAGATTCCTGCCTGGAAAAATCAAAGGTTAATGGAATCAGGAGTTCCTGCAATTCATTCGGTGCCTGTCCCAGCTTGTCCCGGAACTGTTCAAACTTAATCCGTTCCTGGGCGGCATGCTGGTCAATCATATAAAAGCCGTTCTCATTCTGGCCAAGAATATAAGTGCCGTGAAGCTGGCCGATTGGGTATATAACGGGAATCCGATCTTCCCTATGATCATCCGAAATCGTCCCCTGTTCAGGAGACGCCAGTATTTCACTGTTAAAGTCTTCTAAACCGTGATATACGGGGGTTTCTTCAGCTGGGTCCAGGAACGTTTCCTGCCAATTTAAACCGCTTGTTTTCGGCTGTTCCAAACTCGGCTGCTGTTCATTTACCAGATTGCTGGATTTATGTGGCAAGTTTCCTGTTTGTGGCCCATCCAATGGCATAGAATCCTGTATGCTAACCGTCGATTGCTCTGGTTTTTCTGTTCCATTTCCGGAATCAGCGACGTCCGCCGGAACACCGAACGAATCGTTTCTTCAATAGCCGCAACGAGTTCCTGGTCCTTGCTGAAACGGGCCTCCAGCTTAGTCGGGTGGACATTGACATCTACGAGAATCGGGTCCATTTCTATCGCCAGCACGGTAATGGGGTAGCGCCCAACCGGAAGCAGTGTATGATACCCTCTTATAATGGCTTGTGACAGCTGCATGCTTTTAATATACCGGCCATTTATCATTGTCGAAATATAATTACGGGACGCTCTGGTCACTTCTGGTTTCGCAATATAACCTTTAACAGAAAAATCCAGGGTATCATGCTCTATGGGCAGCATCTTCCTGGCCGTGCTCATCCCGTAACTTGACCGATTACTTGAAGCAAGTCACCACTCCCCGTTGTTTTAAAAAGGGATTTGCCATTATGGCGCAGTTCAAAGTGGATCCCGGGATGGGACAATGCCAAGCGGTTCAGCAGGTCAGTTACATGACCCAATTCCGTATGAATGGTTTTCATATACTTTAATCGTGCTGGCGTATTGAAAAAGAGATCCTCCACGACAATTTCCGTCCCTTTGCGGGCATCACTTTTCGAACGGTCTTTAACAGCACCACCTTCGAGCGCCAGGTATGTTCCGGCCAGATCCCCCTGTGAGGTTTTCACGGTAAGCCTGCTGACGGCCGCAATGCTGGCCAGGGCTTCACCTCGGAAGCCTAGTGTGCCGACACGAAATAAATCCGTTTCATTTTTTATTTTGCTTGTCGCATGACGGAGAAAAGCCTTTTCAGTATCCTCTTCCGTCATGCCATCTCCATTATCTGTTACCTTGATCCTCTCTAGGCCCGCTTCAGCCAGATCAATGCTAATAAACGTACTGCCGGCATCAATACTGTTTTCAATCAATTCTTTTACGACAGAAGCAGGACGCTCCACCACTTCTCCTGCGGCTATTTTATTAGCAAGTGCATCCGGCAGTTGAAAAATCCCCATGGAATCCTCCTTTCCTTGCTTATTTTTGCTTTTTTCTGCAGCCGGTGCAGTTCATTCATTGCATCCAGCGGCGTCATTTCAAATAAGTTTATATTATTCAGGTCTTGCACAATAATAGCTTCTGACTCATTAGCAGCAGGTTTTGTTCGATATGTGTGCTGTCACCACTAAAAAGTGACAATTGCCCTGTTTCGTGTGCATTTTCTTCCTCGCTATTTTCTAATTGATCCAAAATTGTATCGGCCCGTTTAATCAGCGGTGCTGGGAGATCTGCCAGTTTGGCGACATGAATGCCATAGCTCTGATCAGCAGCCCCCTCCTTAACTTGGTGAAGGAATACAACATTCCCCTCATGCTCTTCAGCTCTGACGTGGATATTTTTTCAGCCTGTCCAATGTATCTTCAAGAGTTGTCAATTCATGGTAATGGGTGGAGAACACGGTTTTGGCATGGATGTTGTCATGAATATGTTCTACGATTGCCTGTGCCAAAGCCATACCGTCATACGTGCTCGTCCCGCGGCCAATTTCATCCAGCAGTATCAAGCTATTTTCAGTGGCGTTGGCAATCGCATGGTTCGTCTCCAGCATTTCGACCATGAACGTGCTCTGACCAGAAACTAAATCATCCGCTGCTCCGATACGGGTGAAAATCTGGTCAAACAGAAGGAGCTCCGCCTCATCGCAAGGGACATAACAGCCAATCTGCCCCATAATCACCGTCAATGCCAGCTGGCGCATATAGGTACTCTTACCGGACATATTTGGACCGGTAATCAGCAAAATAGACGTTTCATCATCTAGTAAAATGTCATTCGGAACAAATGCATCATCATTCATTACCTTCTCGACGACTGGATGGCGGCCGTTTTTGATGGACAAACAGTTTTGTGAAAAAACTGGACGTGTATATCCATTAGCCTCGCTTACCGTTGCAAATCCCTGAAGCACGTCAATCTGACTGATGACTTCCGCCAAAAACTGAATCGAAGGAATATGTTCTTTCACCTGGTCACGAATCTCATGGAACAACTCATATTCCAGGTCCACACTTTTCTCTTCCGCTTCCAGTATCAATTCCTCTTTTTCTTTTAGTTCCGGCGTTATAAAACGTTCCGCGTTAGTCAGTGTTTGTTTCCGTTCATACCTGTCTTCCGGCAGCAGATGCAAATTTGCTTTCGTTACTTCTATATAATAGCCAAAACACGGTTGAAACCTACTTTTAACGACTTAATGCCTGTTTCTTCTTTTTCCTTCTGTTCCAGTCCGGTTATCCATTGCTTGCCATTACGTGATGCTTCACGGTATTTATCAAGTTTTTCGTGATAACCATCCTTGATGATGGAACCCTCTGTTATGGATACCGGCGGGTCTTCTGCCAGACTTTGCTCAAGCAAGGTTACTAGATATTCCGGATACTGGAGCTTGTCGTCCAATGCTCTTATGCCGGCACCGTCGAACTGACTTAAAACATGCTTGATCTCAGGAATTTTTGCTACTGACTGCTTCAGCTGAAGCAAATCGCGCGCATTGACGTTTCCATAAGCAATTCTGCCGGCCAGCCGTTCGAGATCATAGACGGATTTCAATGCCTCCCGCAACAGATCCCGCTCCATAAAGCCTTCCAAAAATCCCTGGACAATGTTTAGACGATCTTCTATATCCTGTTCATTCAAAAGCGGGCGATCCAGCCATTTCTTAAGCATTCGCGTGCCCATTGCTGTCACGGTCTGATCAAGCACCCAGAGCAAACTGCCATGCTTGCCTTTTTCAAAATTGTTTCTGTCAGTTCGAGATTACGCTTGGAGAACATGTCCAATGACAAATAGTGATCAAGTTCAATCACCCCAGCCGGCTGCAAATGATCAAGGGAACGTTTTGCGTTTTCTGAATGTAATTAAGCAGACGGCTGAAACCCTGCACAAGGCGTTCATCATTCAGAGTGCTGCATAATCCCCCGGTATTCAGCGTTAAAAGTTGTTTCATCCTGATAGGATAAAGTAATACTTAACTTTTCTCTCAGCTCGTCCTGCAGAGTCTCCGGAAGTTCAGAGGAAATGACCATTTCTTTCACCGGCTGGTTATAGAGCTCATGCATCACAGCATTCCATCCGCCCGAAATAAGTGCAACATTTGTCTCCCCTACGGATAAATCGTTGTAGGCAATCACATAAGATCCATCTGAAAAATGGGAGAGGCTGGCAATATAGTTGTTATCCCGTTCCGCCAGCATATTATTTTCCATCACCGTTCCAGGTGTAACCAGCTGGACAACTTCGCGCTTAACCACGCCTTTGGCTGCTTTAGGGTCTTCTACCTGCTCACATATGGCTACTTTATACCCTTTATCAATTAAATTTTTTATGTAGTTTTCAGCAGAATGGTACGGCACACCACACATCGGGATGGGGTCCTGTTTCCCCCCATCCCGTTTTGTCAGTGTTATTTCCAATTCCCTGGCAGCTTGAACGGCATCATCAAAAACATTTCATAAAAGTCACCCAGGCGAAAGAATAAAAAAGGCGTCTTTATAGTCAGCTTTTATTTTTAAATATTGCTCCATCATTGGTGTATGAACAGCCATATTGAATCCTCCAAAACATACGAATATATTGTTCTATTATAGCATATTTCGCCGAGGTAAGACGACTGCCGAGGGTGTTTTGTTTATAAGAAAAACTTACGAGAGTATTACCCCTCGTAAGTATCTCAGTCCTTATCCCGGTCATTGACAAAGTCTGGCTTCACCTCATGTAGCTCATCGTCCGTAATGTCAAAGCCCCAGTCGTCGTCATCATTAAATGTGGATCCTTTCGGGTCAACCTTGACAGCAACTTTTGTTTCGCCAATGATCTGTACAACAAACTCCCGTTCCACATCAACAGCAACTTTGTTCCCGTGACTGTCTATTTCACACTCAAGACAATTTGGCTGCTGAACCACTTTGGCGATTACATCATAGTCATCGTTCAGGCAATTGTCATCCTTTACAGAGAGTGGAATATAATCACAATACGTGACACGTTCGGTGACTACTTCTGTTTTGGTATTGTCGTTGTACGAGTACCAGATATTAATGTCATAGCTGCCATTGACTTCCACCGTATCCTCCGATTTTTTCTTCGCATTGTACAGATGGTTGATAACCCAGCAACCAAGAATGCTTGAAGGCCTATGGGACGGCTGGATGTTATGCGTGGCCTGGGTGAACTTCCTTCCTTTTCCGCAAACTGCCTTCGTTATAATTTCTCTGTAATCATGTTCAAGAAATGACATGGCTTCGTTACCTCCTTTTCTCATAGTCATCGTATGCAAGACAAATACCTAAAGTGAATGATGATAAGAAGGTCAATACCAAGTCTTTTTGTTAAAGGCTTTGTTTTATTTATAAGGTCATCCATAATCTATACTTACTGACGTTGTAACAGAAAAAAAGCCGGGATAAAACTCACCCGGGCTCTTCTTTATACACTATATTATATCGGAACCGATAATGTTCGTTCCAATGGTTTTCTCGCCTTTAACATCGAGGTTTCCTACATTGACTTACTGGCTGCTGGCCGGCTCGTCCGCTTGTTTGGTTCCTGTTGTACCTGACAGGAGGTCACCGCCCGTTGACGTGATAACATTGTTAGTCACTTCACGGGAGATAGTGCCGGATACCAGCTGCAGTACGTCGTTGACGACACCCTGGGTTTCCTTGAACTCCTGGACAATTGGGATGGCGTCCACTTCGGCATGAAGACGGTCAATCTCTTCTTCGACATTCTTTAGTGCCTCGGTTTTCCCGTATGCCTGGAAATTAACCGCCTGCTTCTGCAATGTTTTTATTTTCTTAATCAGCTTCTGGACTTTCTGATTATCATTAATTTTCGCTTCAACTTGTTTAAACCGGTCAATTTCTTCTGTGTTCGCCAGCATGTTAGCGAGATTCTTTGCTTCATCCAAAATTTCTTTGCGAGTATATTGTGCCATTTATTTCACCTCTGCTGTCGTTTCCGCCATGACACCGTTTAACGACCATGTTTTCGTTTCTGTTATTCGAACATCGACAATGCTGCCTATTGCTGATCTCGGTCCCTTAAAGTTGACAAGCTTGTTACGCTCCGTATATCCAGCAAGCACATCAGGGTCCTTTTTACTTTCGCCTTCTACAAGAACTTTCACGACCTTATCCTTGTACTGTTCCATTGACTCGGCTGATTGTTTGTTCACAAGCTCATTCAAGCGGTAAAGGCGCTGTTTTTTCACTTCTTCCGGCACGTCGTCCTGTTTACGTGCAGCCGGTGTGCCTTCACGCGGTGAGTAAATAAATGTAAATGCTGCTTCAAACCCAACCTCTTCCACCAATGACATCGTTTCTTCAAACTGTTCCTCAGTTTCGTTCGGGAACCCGACAATAATATCGGTTGTTAAGGTTGCGTTTGGCATTGCTTCGCGTATTTTCCTGACTAGTTCCAAATATTCTTCACGGGTATACTTACGGTTCATTTTTTTCAACACTTCACTGCTGCCCGACTGTACCGGCAAATGGATATGGTCGAGCAGATTGCCGCCTTGAGCAAGCACCTCAATCAGACGGTCGTCAAAATCTCTCGGGTGAGATGTGGTAAAACGGATTCTCGGTATATCAATCTTATGGAGATCATCCATCAAATCACCCAGACCATAGTCCGAATCCTCAAAGTCTTTGCCATATGCGTTCACGTTCTGGCCAAGCAGGGTAATTTCCTTGTAGCCCTGCGCCGTCAACTGACGCACTTCCTGAATAATATCTTTCGGCAGACGGCTCCGCTCTTTGCCGCGGGTCATTGGCACGATACAGTACGTACAAAATTTATCACAGCCGTACATGATATTGACCCATGCTTTAATACTACCTTTACGTGCCCTCGGAAGGTTTTCAATAATATCGCCCTCCTTGGACCATACTTCCACCACTTTTTCCTTGCCGAACATCGCTTCTTTAACGAGATGCGGCAGGCGATGGATATTGTGGGTTCCAAAGATTAGATCGATTTGCGGATGCTTTTTCATAATCCGGTTAACGACTTTTTTCTTCCTGGGACATACAGCCGCAAACTCCGAGGATCAAATCAGGCTTTTCCCGTTTCAGTGCTTTCAGATGACCGATTTCACCAAACACTTTATTCTCCGCGTTTTCCCTGATCGCACAAGTGTTTAAAAGAATGATATCTGCTTCGTGCTGATCATCCGTTGATTCATAACCCATTTCAGACAGAATTCCGGCCATCACTTCCGTGTCATGCTCATTCATCTGACAGCCGTATGTACGAATCATGAATTTCTTGCCTTCCCCGATATTTTCCATATCTTCTGGGATGCCGAAATCATAATGGACTTCCACATCATCACGGCCACGTTTTCTGGCTTTGTTCAGGTTTGGTGGCTCGTACGTTGTCTCGAAATACTTGGCAATCAAATCATCACTGGTTGTATTTTTCAGCCGTTCCATGTTATCCGCATCGGATTTTGCGTCCGCCGGATTCTCGGTCTGTTTAATTTGCGATTGCTGTTTCCGCTGCTGTTCGTTCATATCGCAACTCCTTTCCTTAAAAAGGGTTTATCTCATATATTCATACATTATTTCATTATAAAGCCTTCAGCCAAATTAAACAATAGAATTCCCTGGAGCGCAAATAAAAAACCTCCCTAAAAAGCGGATAGGAGGTACGTTAACCAAGGCATCAGGATAAAATTTTTTCCGGAAGCTTGGAGTCATAATAATGGCTGATTTTTAGTCCTTGATCCGTATGCACAACCGTTATCTGGCCATCCAATGTAATTTGTTCTGTTTTGCTGATTTCATTTTAGTCCTATATTTATTTCAACGTCTAAATCCAGTTCATTATTTTCCAGCTGTTTATCCAGAAACACAACCTTTTGTACGTGAATAGAGGCTTCCTGATTTTTGCAGCCTTTTTAGTTTTTCCAAACACACGATTGTTGGAAAGGTTTTCATACTCATCGGCCGTTAAATATTTTTTGACCGTTCTCGAAGATCTGGAATTTGTTGATAGTCTTCTATGTAGTAAAGGGAAAAAGTATAATAAGCAATGCAAAATTATAACGCATCATATTATTGTTCATTAAGCCCCCTTAAATTCGGGTAAAAATTATAACTTTTAATAGAACTTTCTATATCCAATAAAAGTGCTGCGCGGTTGCACAACACTGAAATTACCATAATTATAATTTAAGATTATCTCGGTTATCTCGGTTCTACAATCAGCTTAATGGCTGTCCGTTCTTCTTCCTCAATCATAATATCGGTAAATGCCGGTATACAAATTAAATCAACACCGCTCGGAGCGACAAACCCCCTTGAGATTGCTACCGCCTTAACCGCCTGGTTCAATGCACCGGCACCGATTGCCTGTATCTCCGCTGACCCTCTTTCCCGTAGGACGTTTGCAAGTGCACCTGCTACTGAATTTGGATTTGATTTAGCTGAAACTTTTAATACTTCCACTGCTGGTACCCCCTTCATTTACTATTGTAGTTCTAATGCTACTATATTCTTGGAGATCTTAGCTTATTACCTTAATTATGCATCAATTATTCGAAACTTTCAAATAGTCAGCTGTCAAAAGGGTGATCATCATTGATCATAATTCGTTCAATTGTGGAAGCTTTTCCAGACTTTTCATTCACGGTAACCACCATTCCGTTCAACTGGTTTCGCCCATCCTTATCAATTTCAAAGCGTACTGGCAGACTTGTGAGAAATTTTTTTCATGACTGCTTCTTTATCCATCCCCAATATGGCATCATAAGGACCGGTCATGCCAACATCCGTTATATAAGCGGTTCCATTGGGCAATATGCGCTCGTCCGCGGTCTGTGTATGTGTATGGGTTCCGGCCACAGCACTAACTTTTCCGTCCAGATACCAGCCCATTGCCTGCTTTTCACTCGTTGCTTCCGCATGAAAATCGACAAAATAATGTTTGTGCGTTTCTTAGCGATTTCAATCAGTTCATCCAATTTTTTGAATGGATCATCTATTGCAGGCAGAAATGTGCGCCCCTGCGCATTGATGACGGCAGCTTCCGTTCCATTTATATTAACAAACGTAATGCCTTTCCCCGGCGTCCCTTCCGGAAAATTAGCGGCCGGATCATATTTTGGCATCATCAATAAACTCGAATATTTCCTTTTTATCCCATGTGTGATTACCCATTGTAATGACATGAGCACCCCACTGCTGAAATTGTTTGTAAATTTTTGCGTAATTCCCTTGCCGGCTGCAGCATTCTCCCCATTGACAATGATCAAATTCGGACGATACTTTTCTTTCAATTTGGGCAAGTAAGCCTGCAGCATATCTCTTCCCGGCGAACCGGCTACGTCACCGATAAATAGAATTTTCATTAAGCTTCATCCTAACTTATTATGTAACTTCAGTGTTGCACATTGTAATTGCATTGTAAAGTAAAGCAGAAGCGGCCAAATGGACCGCTTCTGCTTTGTCTGGTTCGAGCACCCAGCTGCAGGGCACCTTTACTTTTTAATTTATTTAGCATACTCTACTGAGCGTGTTTCTCGAATAACTGTCACTTTGATGTGGCCAGGGTAATCAAGTTCGCCTTCAATTTGCTTGCGAATGTCACGTGCAATCCGGGCGGAATCAATATCATCAATTTCATCCGGTTTGACCATGATCCGGATTTCTCTTCCAGCTTGGATGGCAAAAGATTTCTCCACACCTGCAAATGATTCTGAGATCTCTTCCAGCTTCTCAAGCCGTTTAATGTAGTTTTCCAATGTTTCACTTCTGGCTCCGGGTCTGGCGGCTGACAACGCATCTGCTGCAGCAACCAGAACCGAAATGATGGAAGTTGCCTCTTCGTCACCATGGTGTGAAGCAATTGAGTTGATAACAACTTCGTGTTCTTTATACTTCATTCCAAGTTCCTTGCCAATTTCAACATGGCTTCCCTCTACTTCATGATCAATGGCCTTGCCAATGTCGTGAAGCAGGCCGGCTCTTCTTGCCAATGTCTCATCTTCACCTAATTCCGCAGCAAGCAGGCCGGATAGATAAGCTACCTCGGTGGAATGTTTTAATACATTTTGACCATAGCTTGTACGATATTTCAGACGGCCGAGAATCTTGACAAGGTCCGGGTGCAATCCGTGAATCCCAACCTCGAACGTTGTCTCTTCACCGATCTCACGTATATAGTCGTCGACATCACGTCTGGCCTTATCAACCATTTCCTCAATTCTTGCCGGGTGAATCCGTCCGTCCTGGACAAGCCGTTCCAGTGCCATGCGAGCAATTTCGCGGCGGATCGGATCGAACCCTGACAGAACTACCGCTTCCGGTGTGTCGTCAATGATCAGGTCGATACCGGTCAGTGTTTCCAGTGTCCGGATGTTGCGTCCTTCACGGCCAATAATCCGACCCTTCATTTCATCATTTGGAAGGTTGACAACCGATACAGTCGTTTCGGCAACATGGTCTGCAGCACAGCGCTGCAGGGCCAGTGAAAGAATGCTTTTCGCTTTCTTATCAGCTTCTTCCTTCGCACGGTTCTCAGCCTCTTTAATCATCAATGCCGATTCATGGCTGACCTCCTGCTCCACACGGTCCAAAATAACCTGTTTTGCCTGGTCAGTCGTATAACCTGAAATGCGTTCAAGCTCTGTTTGCTGCTCGTTAAGCATTGCTTCCACTTTGCTTTCCATTTCTTCAATTTGTTGTTGTTTTTCTGTTAATGATTCTTCTTTTCCCTCCAGCGTAAGTTCTCGCTTATCAAGCGTTTCACTCTTTTGTCCAGACTTTCTTCTTTTTGCATCAGGCGATTTTCCTGCTTTTGCACTTCCATCCGGCGCTCTCGGAGCTCATCTTCAGTCTCCTGACGAAGTTTATGATTTTCATCTTTTGCCTCTAGCAGGGCTTCCTTCTTGGTAGCATCTGCATTCCGATGAGCTTCATCAACTATCTGTTTTGCCAAATTTTCCGCACTGGAAATTTTAGCCTCTGCAATTGAACGGCGAATCAAATAACCAACAACAATACCGACGATCAGGATTACGGCAAGCAAAATGGAGATGATAAAGGGACTATCCATGATTTCACCTCCTATTGCTATAAAGTTGTACAATTGATTCATTATTGTCGGCATGTACAATGTTCAATAATAAATAATTTAGTGTATAATAAACTATAAAATTATACAAGTTAATTTTAATTGCACCTATAACCAATGTCAAGGAATCATGACAATTATAAGAAATTAATTCGAAGGCTTAGTTTATCATCAAGCCCCGGCGAACTTATGCAGTAAGACTTCATAAGTGCTAAAAAGTCCTTCGCCGGCGGATGCCAGCAAAGGACTTTGGAAACGAATGTATTCAGCTGGAGTCAGTCTTAAACGTCCAGGCTTTCCTGGTTTTGTTCGTCTGGCTCTTCTTCCGGCGTATCGTCCAGTTTATAGTGTTTGCGGATTGCATGATGGATTTCAAGTTTGATATTCTCATTTTCTTTCAGGAACTGTTTCGCATTTTCCCGTCCCTGGCCTAGCCGTTCGCTATTATAGGAATACCAAGCACCACTTTTAGTAACAATATCCAGTTCTGATCCGATATCAAGAATTTCTCCTTCTTTGGAAATTCCTTCCCCATACATGATATCGACCTCTGCCTGTTTAAATGGAGGGGCCATTTTATTTTTAACCACTTTCAATCTTGCTTTATTTCCTACCATATCATTGCCTTGTTTCAGTGTTTCGGCACGACGGACTTCGAGTCTGACAGATGAATAGAATTTAAGTGCACGGCCGCCAGGAGTTGTTTCCGGATTGCCAAACATAACGCCGACTTTTTCCCTGATCTGGTTGATGAATATGGCCGTTGTATTTGACTTGTTGATGGCACCGGACAATTTTCTTAATGCCTGTGACATCAGACGAGCCTGCAGCCCGACGTGTGAATCTCCCATTTCACCTTCTATTTCCGCTTTCGGTACCAGTGCTGCAACTGAGTCGACAACAATAATGTCGACAGCTCCACTGCGGACCAGTGCCTCCGCAATCTCCAGTGCCTGCTCACCGGTATCCGGCTGCGATAAGAGCAATTCCTCAATATCTACCCCAAGTGCCCGTGCATACGTCGGATCAAGTGCGTGCTCAGCATCGATAAAAGCAGCCTGTCCACCCTGCTGCTGTGCTTCAGCAATAGCATGGAGCGCAACAGTTGTTTTACCGGAAGATTCCGGCCCGTAAATTTCAACGACACGCCCTCTTGGGTAGCCACCAATTCCAAGTGCCACATCCAGTGCGAGTGAACCGCTCGGAATGCTTGCAATTTTTTGCCCTTCCTGATCTCCCAGTTTCATGATGGACCCTTTGCCAAATTGTTTTTCAATTTGCTTCAGAGCCATATCCAAAGCTTGTTTTCTATCTCCCAACGAGTTACCTCCTTTAATGAACTAGTTACATCATACGCCTTTTTTATCAATTTGCCAAGAAAGAAACGAATGAGTGTTCCCGTATTTTTACGTCATTTTGACAGGAAAAAAGCGAATTTGACCGGACAGAATGCGATAAAATAAAATTTTCCGCTTCTATTCCGGCCAATAATTCTATTTTAACAAATTATATAAAAGTTCATAACCCTTTAACACTGATTGTTTGCGGATCGTATTGCGATCACCGTAAAAATTATGTTTTTCCACCTGCTGCTCTCCGGATTTGTCATGGATTGCAATGAATACCGTACCTGCCGGGTGACCTTCTGAACTGTCCGGACCCGCAACACCGGTAAAGCTGATACCGATATCCGCATCCATTTGGGAACAGACATTGGCAGCCATTGCTTGGGCACATGCCTCACTGACTGCGCCATGCTGTTTGAGCAGCTGGGAAGGTACATGCAGCACATTTTCCTTCACACTTGCATCATAACAGACGATTCCGCCGCGGCATACTTCCGAAGCACCAGGTACAGCAATCATTTTTCCGTAAACATACCGCCCGTTAGGCTTTCGGCTGCTGCTGCGGTTTTGCCCTGGTCCTTCAGCAGGTTCAGGACCCGTTCTTCCAATGATTGCTCATCAGTGCCATAATAATATTCTCCAACCCTGTCAAGAATGTCCCGTTTTGTCCGCTTTATCAGGCAACCGCCTCCTCATCTGTCGAAGCCTTGGCCGTCAGCCGAATGGCTATTCCCTCATTTTGGGCAAGCGGAGCTATAGTCGGATTCGTCTGCTGCCTGATCAAATCCTGCAATTCATGTTCAAGCCGGGATTCACCAATACCTATGAACCGGAGCATAACCGATTTGATCATCTTATCTTCGCCTGTCAGACGCCGGATGTATGGCAGAACACTGTCGGCCATCATCCGCTTCATCTCCCGTGGTACACCAGGGAGGAAAACCCACGTTTTTCCCCATATGAAACAATCATTCCAGGGGCCATACCCGTATGATTCTCAAGAACGTCCGCTCCGGCAAATACGCGTGCCTGTTTACGGTTATTCGGCGTCATATTGACCTCTTTTTCAGCAAAGTGGGTCTTAATTTTCTCCATGGATGGTCCATGTTCGACCATTTCGATACCGGCCAGCTTCTGGAAAGCCTCTCGTGTTAAATCATCTTCCGTGGGGCCCAGCCCGCCTGTAACGATGATAATATCTGATCTTTTGTTTGAAACTCGAAATTGCTGTTCCACACGCTGAAGATTATCACCGACAACAGCATGGTGATGAACATTTATTCCAGCTGCGGCCAGTTTTTCCGATATCCACTGTGCATTCGTATCCGCAATTTGTCCAAGCAGCAACTCTGTTCCTACTGCAATGATTTCCGTACTGATTGTTTTTGTCATTATTTGGAATCCCTCATTACATGCCAATTTTTAACAAAATACTCGTAGCCTGACAGCACCGTAAAGAACAGTGCTGCATACAGCATTATCATCCCAAATGGAAAGCCTGCATAAGCGAATGGAAAATTATGAAGCAACAGGACAGCTATTGCAATCATTTGTGTGGCAGTTTTTATTTTCCCCATGCTGCCCGCAGCCAATACGATACCTTCACCAG
Organism: Lentibacillus juripiscarius JCM 12147; assembly: GCA_001311805.1. The sequence goes on from BBCA01000035.1 coordinate 21,843, forward strand.
CGGCTACCAGACGTAATCCCGTCACAGCAAATTCCCTGCTGATGATAACGATCACTATCCAGCCTGGTGCGATGCCCATTTCAACGAGCAAAATCAGAGCCGAGGCAACAAGCAGTTTATCTGCAAGCGGGTCTAAAAACTTCCCCAGATTTGTCACCAGGTTATATTTCCGTGCATAATGGCCATCAACCCAATCAGTTGCCGCCGCGATAATAAATAAAACCGCCGCGGAAGATGGGATCCAGGCAGCACATTTTCACCAATCATCCACTCTCCCCAATCGAAAGGGATACTAAGCAACAAAATAAAACCGGTATTAAAAATATACGTGAAAGCGTCAACTTGTTCGGTAAATTCACAATAAATTCCTCCTGCGTGATAAAACCCTTCCCTGTTCACCTTAGGAAGGGTCTCAGAATGGCGGCAGTTTAATCTGACTGCTCCTCTGATCTGTCAATGTTAATCCAAAGATGCTGATAGACTTCATTCTCGGCATCAATCGGATAGTCAAGCTTGACACCATCAATAGTTATATCCAGATTTGGAGCACTTCCAACATTAAACCATACTCGATCAGCGTCCGTTAGCTCAAATTCAATCGGAGCGTCGTCAACTGAGACCATACCTGAGTAGAGAGATTCCTCATCACCTTTTTCAACTGCCAGCCACGAATCACCCATCACATCAATCGAAACAGATACATCATCACTTGCGTTTTTAAGTGTGAGGGTTGATTCCGGAGGTGCTCCTGAACCGGTTTCTTCGACAACAAGCTCAGGTTGAGAACTATTCGTTTCTTCGTCGACTGACGAATCGTTTTCTTCATCCTGCTGTCCCTGATCTGCTGCATTGCTGTCATTTCCGTCCGACTCTGCTCCATTTTCACCCTGGTCTTGTCCACTTTCTTCTTTACTGCTTCCAGAATCACGGATAATCGCATTATCTTCCTGCGGCTCTTCTGGTTCGGTATTGCTCTCTTCCGGCGTATCCTGGGCAAAGAACCAGAAGACTGCCAAGATGCCAATTATCAGCAAGACAACAATCACCGTCGGTATCAATGAAAAAACGGAAGCACGTTTCGCCGGATTGTTATCTTTCCTGGAACGATGGATGTACGTATACTGTGATGAATTATCCTCTTCCGTCTGCGGTATTTCTTCTTTATGTTCCTCCAGCAGCTCTTTTGCGTCTAAACCAACTGCCGCGGCATACTCCTTGATGAATGCCCGCGCATAAAATTTGCCGGGCAAAATATCGAAATTCCCTCGTTCAATCGCTTCCAGGTACCTTTTTGTATTTTGTCGTTTCCTGCAGCCGATCGAGCGAAAGGTCTCTCGCTTCTCTGGCTTCCTTCAGTCTTTCGCCAATTTCCATGAATAACACCATCCATTTTAAAAATCAAACATTGTAAAGCCGTCGCCCTGGCTGAATTGGTTCTGCTCAACTGGCTCATATGTAATTTCTTCACTCTCATCACTGCGAAGTTCAATAATATAGTCAAAATCGCTCAATTTATATTCAGTCAGCTGTACAAACATATCAGGATGCTCAACAACTTTGACAGCCGGCAGCTGCATAATCTCCCGGATCAGTCCCCAGTGCTGTTCATTGGCTTGCCGGGTTGATACAATGCCGTCAATAATGTATAAATTATCACTGCTGTATTCGCCTTTAATCAGCTCGTTCCGGATGGTTTGTTTAAGCAGGGTACTCGAGACAAACAGCCAGCGCTTATTCGCGCAGACGCTTGCTGCTACGACTGACTCTGTCTTCCCAACACGTGGCATCCCGCGTATGCCAATCAATTATGGCCTTCTTTTTGAACAGTTCAGCCATAAAGTCAACCAGAATTCCAAGTTCGTTCCGGACAAAGCGGAACGTCTTCCGATCATCCACATCACTTTGAATATACCTTCCGTGGCGGACAGCCAGTGTATCACGCAATTTAGGCTTGCGTATTTTCGTCACTCTTATCGTGTCCATTGTCTCAAGAATTGATTTCAGCCGGATTATTTGTTCTTCTGTCCTGGATAAAAGCAACATGCCCCGTCTTGAATTCTCGACACCATTAATTGATTTAATGTTAATGGAGAGCATTCCCAGAAGTGAGGATATGTCGCCCAGCAACCCCGGACGGTTATATTGGATTTCGTATTCAAGGTACCATTCTGTCTTTTCCATGATTAGCTCCTCAAAACATTCTTTTCGATTAATATCATATCCATAATACTATAATAAAGTATTTTAGGCATTGTGAAAAGGAGATTGGTGAAAAATAAAGAAGCTGTGCAGCTGACAGCTTCTTTATCGTAAGATATCTTAGTTTGTGTTTCCCTGGTTCTGCACGAGTTTGACCATGGCATTGGCAATCGCCTGGCGTTCATCGTTGGATGCAGCGGTCCAGATTTCCTGGAGTACAGCTTCTTCGCTATTCTTGGCGTCTGTGCTATTGGCCAAATAGTCACCGACTTCGTACGCCATATTCGATATTGTCTGCTGTCCCATTCCTTGCGATTGCGCTTGTTCAAGTCTGCTGGCCAAAAAGTCTTTCCATGTGTCAAAATTATCAAGAACAGACATCCAAATCTGCCTCCTTTTTAATTGTTGCACGTTTAGTATTTGACTTATTGGCCTGATTATACATACCGTTCAGGACTGCCAGCCACCTGTTACGTGAATCATCTCCCCGTTAATATATCCGGATTTGTCACTCATCAGAAAGCTGACCGTATGTGCGACATCCTCGACAGTGCCGGCCCGGCTAGCCGGAATGTCTTGTATAATCATTCCTTCTCATCTGCCTGGAGATGCCCATTCATTTTCGTATCAATAAATCCCGGACTTACCGCATTGACTGAAATCCCGGATGGCGCCACTTCTTTAGCCAGTGCTTTAACAAAACTGTTTTGCGCCCCTTTGACAGACGAATACACCACTTCATTACTCGCGCCAACTTCACCCCAGATGGAAGTGATAACTATAATCTTCCCCTTCTTCCGGGTAATCATTTGGGGAAGGATGTGTCTGGTAATTAGCCATGGCGCTTTCACATGCAATGTCAGCATACTGTCCATGATCGTCTCATCCGTGTCCTGGAAAAGCCCATAATGCGCATTTCCGCTTGCAAAGACAACAGCATCAACGGGAAGTGTGAGCTGTTTCAAAAAGTGGCTCAGCCCATCTTCCGTACTGAGGTCAGCCTGTATTTCCTTCAAGATGGACTCCTGATCCAGACCCGCATCCAGTGCCGATTTATTCTGATGGTAATGCAAAATCAGCTGATCACCTTCAGCGGCAAGCTGCTTATAAATAGCGCTGCCAATATCTCCGCTTGCACCAATAATCAAAATGTTTCTCCCCATGTAATCCCCTATTCATTTACAATTTTGCATACAGCAATCCGTTCTTCATCGATCCAGTCCTGGACAAAATCGTTAAACTGCTCGGCCGTCAGCGACTGGATAGCAGGAATAACACGGAACAGGTCGACACCAACCGTATCATAGTGTATATATTTATTAGCAATGAACTCCAGCGAATTCATCGCACGCAGCAGCTGTCCAATTTTTTCTTTTTCATGCGGTCAACTTCCTCAGCCGTAAATGACTTTTATTGGTTGATTGCAGCAGCTGGACTGTCTTTTCAGCAAACTGGTCCGGATCAGCCGTATTCCCGCCTATCAGAGAGTACCCGAAGTTTTTTCTCCAGATTTGTTTCAAAATGAAAACTTTCGTCAATCAACTGTTGTTCATACAATTCCCGGTAAAAAGGGCCGCCCTTTGAAAAATAAAAATCAAGAACCATGCTTTGCAGCAAATCCTTCTCCAGAAAGGCATCACCACTGAGCTCAACTGCAGATTCCTTAATGCCAATCGTACATTTCGGGACCGAGACAGACATGGTAATTTTATTTTCTTTCTGAGCCACTGTCGCAGGCTCCTGAGGATATTTCCGTTCCACTTCCGACATTTCGGCAAAGTTTTTCGCTTCCTGATTGTTGCGGATCAGTTCCATCATCTTTTCGGCTTCAAAATTCCCAGCAATGAACAGGGTCATATTGCCTGGATGATAGAACGTATGGTAACACGTATATAGATCGTCCTTTGTAATTGTACGGATGGAATCAACTGTCCCGGCAATGTCTATCTTTACAGGATGCTCATGGAACAGACTTTGCAGCGCCCCCATAAACGACTGCCATTCAGGCTGGTCATTGTACATTTCGATTTCCTGTGCAATAATCCCCTTTTCTTTTTCAACCGATTGTTCGGAAAATAAGGATTCTGTACAAAATCGAGCAATGTTTCCACATTTTTATTTATTTGGTCTGTGGCTGCGAATAAATAGGCTGTTTTGGTGAACGATGTATAAGCATTTGCCGAAGCACCCTGTTTACCGAAATCAGCAAATACGTCCCGATCTTCTTTTTCAAACATTTTGTGTTCAAGGAAATGGGCGACCCCTTCCGGAACAGTAATCTTTTCTGTTTGGCCGATTGGTACAAATGTTTGATCGATGGAACCATAATCGGTTGAAAAGATACCGTATGTTTTGGCCATTTCGGGTTTTGGAAGCAAATATACGCATAACCCGTTGGCAAATTCCTCCTTATAAATAACTTCTTCAATCATGTCATACGCTAACTTATTCATCCGAATCGCCCCCCTTACTGGTAAGCAGATAAATCGTGTCCAGCTCACATTTGTTCGCTGCATGAATCACTTCTTCTTTACGGACATTTTTTAATGTCTTCTATTAGCTGATAAGGTGACCTGTCCGTATCGGCCACAACCTGCTGATAAAGCAGCTCAATCAGTCCTTTTGTATCATCCATCGTTTCCAGAAGCTGATTAATGATTAGCGCCTTGGTATCATTCATTTCTTCCTCTGTAAAATCACCGTTTTTCATTGCCTTCAGCTGCTCTTCAATAATCTCCCTTGCTTGCTCATAATCATCAGGAGCAATGCCGCTGAAAACAAACAAGAGTCCTTTATGACTTTCCAATCGTGATGCGGCATAATAAGCCAGGCTGTGTTTTTCACGTACGTTTATGAATAGTTTGGAACTTGGAAAACCGCCAAACAAACCATTAAACACATGCATTGCACCATAGTCATCGTCCGCATAGGTTATATTCGTCCGGTAGCCGAAGTGGAGCTTGGCCTGCTGGACAGCCTGGGTTTCCACTATTACATCAGGCTGCTTCAGGTCTTTTCCTTTATCCGGTTCTGCCGAAACTTCCGCTGGTTCCTGGTCACGCCCAAGTGCCTGTTTTATTTTTCCCTCCATGACCGCACTGTCAAAGTCACCTGACACATAGATGTCAAGCTGATCATTTTTCAGAACAGACCGGTAATAAGCATACAGATTTTCTGGTGTGATTGTCTCCAAATCTTCTTCATAACCATGAATATGCAGGCTGTAACGTTCGTCGCTGCACATTTCATCTATAAGACGCATGTTGGCGTAACGCATCTTATCATCCAGGATACTGCTCATTTTCCGACGCAATGTATCTTTCTCCCTATTCACAATGGATGAGAGAAATGCATCATTTTCATTGACGGGATGAAAAATAATTTCTTTTAATAAGCTGATTGAATCATCCATAATGGACGATTCATCCGATATGAATTTCTGATTAGCTGTTTCCAGGCGGATGGTCATAATATGGTTATTTCCTTTTTTGGATCCATCCACCGATAAAACAGCCCCATATAACTCATCAAGCTTGGCCTGAATGGAGCTTCTGTCCGGATAGGAAGCCGTTCCCTGCTGCAGGACATATGGAAGCAATGCCCGTTTAGTTATCGTATCCCTAGATAGGGGTGCCTTCCATTTTGCCGTAATGCTGACTGTTTTGAATTTCTTGCCCGGAACCAGGTGTATATCGGCTCCTTTTCCGCGAATGACTGTTTCCAGCGTCTTGGTCATCGAAGTGCCTCCCTTGCATATGTAATAAAATGTACACACAGTGTAGTATGCGCCTATTTGTTTATATTATAGTCAGAAAGCTTGGCTTAACACCAGTAATTCATAATGAAACCAAGATGCCGGATAGGAAAACAAAAAGCCTGAGCCGCTTATCCATGCAGCTCAGGCCAGTTAGAAGTACTATTATCTTGTTCCTTTAATATACGGTTCACCATTTGCCCGTGGCGCTTCCGCCCGGCCGATAAAGCCGGCAAGAGCCAGAATGGTCAGTACATACGGTGCAATCAGCAGGAATACTTGCGGTACGTCCTCCAGAACAGGGACACCACCGCTAATGACACTGAGACTTTGGGCAAAACCGAAAAACAAAGCAGCTCCCATTGCCCCTAATCGGATGCCATTTTCCAAAAATGACTGCGGCCAGTGACATAAATCCTTGTCCAACAATGGTCGCATGCGAAAAATTTAGCGCAATGGTCAGCGCGAAGACAGAACCGCCCAAACCTCCAAGCGCACCGGAGAGAATAACGGCAATATAGCGCATTTTGTAAACACCGATTCCATTCGTATCAGCCGCCATTGGATGTTCCCCAACAGAACGGAGCCGCAGACCAAACGGGGTTTTATAAAGGACGAACCAGGCGACAAAGGCCAGAATAATCGCTATATAAGATGTCCAGTAGACGCCCTGGAAAAATATTTCACCGATTGCTGGTATTTTAGAAAGAAGCGGTATATCCACAGTGAAAAACTGGTGGGATACCATATCTGTCTGGCCTTTGCCATACCATTGCTTCGTGAGGAATACACCAAGCCCCAGAGCCAGGAAGTTGATGGCTACACCGCTCACAACCTGGTCCGCCCGAAATGACACTGCAGCAACCGCGTGAATAACAGAGAAAATAGCTGATACAATCATTGCAGCAATTATCGATAGCCATGGCGCCCAGACACCCAATGCATCACCGAAAGTCAGGTTAAATATAATACCAACAAATGCCCCCATGACCATTAACCCTTCCAGGCCAATATTTACAACACCTGATCGTTCACTGAACACTCCGCCTAAAGCTGTAAATATTAAAGGGGCTGAAAAAATAATGCCGGTGGAATAATTGACTGTAAGAGATCTACAATTCCCATTTATTTATCCTCCTTTTTAAAGCGAAGTATAACCCAACGGATAATATAGCTAGATGCTACAAAGAAAATAATTAATGCGATAATGATATCCACCAGCTCCGTTGGTACACCAGCTTCCGTCGGCATGTTCAGTGCCCCGACTTTCAATGTGCCAAACAAAAAGCAGCCAATACAACACCTAATGCAGTGTTAGCACCCAAAAGAGCGACTGCAATACCGTCAAAACCTAAATTGTTAAATCCGGATTGCACGGACATATAGCCAAATGTGCCAAGACCTTCCATCGATCCAGCCAATCCAGCAAAAGCTCCGGCAATAACCATGGATAAAATAATATTGCGTTTCGCACTCATACCGGCATATTTTGAGGCGTGCTGATTAAAGCCAACCGATCGCAGCTCATATCCAATCGTCGTCCGTTCGATAAGGAACCACATAATAACGGCTGCAAATAAAGCAATAAATATACCGTAATGCATGCGGGAAAAGTATGTCATATTCTCAAACCATTCCGATGCCAGTGAAGCCGTTCCTGCAACATCAGGTGTTTTGTCCTCATTATCGGAAAGAACGTTCCGGACAATGGCATTAGCAGAATACAACGCAGTATAATTCAGCATAATGGTTATAATAACTTCGTGAACCCCTCTGGTTGCCTTGAGAAGGCCCGGGATAAATCCCCATAATGCACCAGCAGCAGCAGCCGCAAAGAGTGCCAGTGGCAAGTGGATATACATCGGCGCGTCAATTGTCGTGCCGATCCATACAGCAGCAAGCCAGCCCACGATAACCTGCCCTTCAGCACCAATGTTGAACAGCCCGGTTCTGAAAGCAAAGGCAACTGCAAGACCAGTCAAAATATAAGGCGTCACTTGCCGGATGGTTTCGCCAAAATAGTACAAATCTCCAAAGGCACCGTTCCATAGAGCACCATAGCCAGTTATCGGATTGTACCCGAAACCGAGCATAATGAGTGCACCGGCCAATAAACCGATAAACACCGATATAAGCGGTACTAGTATATTAAATAACTTATTGGAATTCATCACTCGTCACCTGCCTTCGCTTTGCTGCTTCCTGCCATCAAGAGACCAAGTTCATTTTCGTCAGTCTCTTCAGGACGAACTTCAGCGACATTTTTCCGTCAAACATGACAGCAATCCGGTCACTTACGTCCAGTATCTCATCGAGTTCAAAGGATACCAGAAGAACCGCTTTACCCTTATCCCGCTCTTCAATCAATCGGTTATGAATAAATTCTATCGCTCCAACGTCCAATCCTCTTGTTGGCTGGGCAGCGATTAGCAAATCCGGGGACCTGTCCACTTCCCGTCCAATAATTGCTTTCTGCTGGTTACCGCCGGACAATGCTCGTGCCTTCGTATAAGCACTTGGGGTTCGGACGTCATACTCCTCTATCAGTTCATTTGCTTTTCTATAAATCTCTTTGAAATTCAGTGTCTTGTATTTTGAATATGGTTGTTGATAGTAGGTTTGCAGCACCATATTTTCACCAACCGTATAATCTAGCACCAGACCGTATTTGTGGCGGTCTTGCGGGATGTGCCCTACTCCGCTTTCGGTGACTTTCCTTGGCGGCAGGTTCGTAATATCTTTATCATTTAATGAAATGGACCCTGACTCGGCCTTTTGCAGTCCGGTGATTGCTTCAATTAATTCGGACTGACCGTTTCCGTCTACACCTGCAATCCCGACAATCTCTCCAGCCCGCACTTGAAGCTCCATTCCTTTAACCATGTCGACTTTTCGGCTGTCTTTCACCACCAGGTTCTGAACGTCCAGCACCGTATGCTGAGGCTGGGCAGGCTGTTTTTCGGTTTCAAAGCTGATATTCCTTCCAACCATTAAAGAGGCCAATTCGGTCACTGTTGTATTAGCCACATTGACTGTATCAATTCCTTTTCCCTTTCGGATAACTGTACATCGTTCACTGATTTCCATAATTTCTTTCAGTTTATGTGTAATCAGAATAATAGACTTGCCTTCCGCAATAAGAGAATTCATAATCTCCATTAATTCCGTGATCTCCTGTGGCGTCAAAACCGCTGTGGGTTCATCAAATATTAACACCTCAGCACCACGATACAGCGTTTTCAGAATTTCAACACGTTGCTGCATGCCAACCGATATATCACGTATTTTTGCAGTGGCATCCACTCGTAAACCATATTTGTCTGACAGTTCTTGCACTTCTCGTTCTGCTTTTTTGAGGTTGGTCATGCCAAACTTCGTCGGTTCACTGCCAAGAATTATATTTTGTGTTACCGTGAACGGTTCCACAAGCATAAAGTGCTGATGAACCATGCCGATTCCTAGGTCATTAGCCACATTCGGATCCGTAATATTCACCTTTTCCCCTTTAACACGAATTTCACCTTTATCGGGCTGGTATAATCCAAAGAGCACATTCATCAAGGTGGATTTCCCGGCACCGTTTTCACCAAGCAGTGCATGGATTTCACCTTTCTTTAATTGCAGCGTTATGTTGTCGTTTGCCACAACGCCTGGAAATTCTTTACGTATGTTGACCATTTCAATAGCATAATCCACGTATCGGTCACTCCCTTTGGTTAAAATAGATTGTTTCTGAGCGTGAGCGAATTTCATAATTCGATATCTGCCTTAAAAATACGAACAATAAGGTTGTTGTCTTTGATTTCCACTTCAGGTGGACGCTTTCACCACCCCGGGTACAAGTGCGACATCTGCTTAAGCTTCCTTTGGTCGCTTTCGCAGTGTCTTCTTTGCCCAGAGCGGCTGATGAGCCTCCTCATGCTCGTCGTGTTGCAAGCTTTTTCAGTGAGGCAGCACTCCTCGCAGGTCGAAGCGTATTCGTTGGAGCTTTGCTTTGTGCTCGTCGTGTTGCAAGTGTGGACGTGGATGCTGCACTCCTCGCAGGTCGAAAGCAACTCTTTGAAGTTTTACTTTGGACTAACGCCCCCGCGGGTCTCATCTAGGTCTCTTATCCCGCAGGAGTTGTCCGCCTTCCATTCCAATTTTTGGTCTCGAGACGGCCTCTCAAGACCTTTTCGACC
>BBCA01000036.1 GCA_001311805.1 Lentibacillus juripiscarius JCM 12147
CAACCGTTTTCAGGTAAGAATCGACCAAAAGGTATGAGAATCAACCGTTGTGTACGAAGAATCGACCGTTCGGATCGGAATCCAAGAATCGGCCGAAAAAGGGCGGTTTTAGCAGAAGGTCCTTATTTCAATTAATACATGAGTAACGGAAAGATGTGTCATTTTTACAGGATTTTTGAACAACCTCTATATGTCTTGTTTTTTCTTTTTGCTCTCTTTTGCTATTATTAAATTAATCAGCTTTAAAAATATAGAAGAGTTACTTATGTATTGTATTCTCTTGTATCAGTGGTTTCGGCTATTTTATTAGTGATTCTGGCCAATTTATCGATGATTTCCTCACTTTTACCATCGATATGGATGAGCTGACAGTAATTAAAGTATGGTGATGAATTATGGATGAGTTTGCATTTATTAATCAGGTTAAACAATCGGTGTACAGGCAGCCATCGCTCGTGAAAGGTGTGGGAGATGATGCGGCTGTTTTTTCGTCAGCCGTCACAGGATATCGTTACAGCTGCTGATACATTAGTGGAAGGTGTCCATTTCTCCAGAGCAATTATGGATCCGTTTCATATTGGTTACCGATCACTTGCAGCTAATGTAAGTGATATTGCTGCAATGGGGGCGGCGCCTGCCTTCTATTTAGTGTCAATTGTGATTCCTGATTCCTGTTCTGATGAGGAATTGAATGGGATTTACCAAGGCTTATCTTCCGCAGCATCTGTTCATCACATGGATTTGATTGGCGGTGACACGGTTTCCGGCAGTGAATTGTCTATTGCTGTTACAGCAATCGGATTTGTGCAAAAGGAAAAGGCGCGGTTCCGGAGTCTAGCCCAGCCCGGTGACATTTTGTTTGTGACAGGAACGTTGGGGGGGTGCTGCGGCCGGTTTTCATATGCTGAACAGCGATAAGTATTATATAGACAGGACGTATTATGAAAATAAACACCGTATGCCGTATATTAGATCGGACTTCGCCTGTCAGTTAGAATCGCTTAACCGAGTTACTTTGAATGATATCAGTGACGGAATAGCTAATGAAGCGAATGAGATTGCGACGCCTCACACGTCACGCTGACAATTGAGGAAGAACGGATTCCGGTCCGTGCTTCATTTGCTCAGTTTACAGCTGAAGAACAGCATGACTGGAAATTATATGGCGGCGAAGATTTTGAATTGCTTGGATCTGTTTCGGAGGATGAGTGGGATGAACTGAAAACGATTGCTGAAAGAACGGAAACGCCGCTGACGAAAATTGGCTATGTTGATTCGGCCGTGAAAAAAGGTCACCAAGTTATTTTAATCGATCACACGAATAAACCAGTACAATTATTGAAAAAGGGGTACACCCATCGGAATAGGTGATTAAATGAGTGATTTTCAATTAACAACATACACGGATGGGGAAACGCAGCACGTTGCCGAAAAATTGGCTCCGCTTATGCGTCCGGGTGATGTTATTACGCTGGAGGGGGACCTTGGAGCAGGGAAAACAACGTTCGCAAAGGGAATAGCACGGGGTCTTGGCGTGAAGCGTAACGTAAACAGTCCGACGTTTACCATTATTAAAGAATACGAGGTGAGCTTCCTTTTTATCATATGGATGTTTACCGCCTTGAGGACACGGATGAGGATATTGGTTTTGACGAGTATTTTAATGGTGATGGTGTTTGTGTCGTTGAATGGGCGCATTTTATCGAGGAATTTCTCCCTGAGTCTTACTTGGCCATATCCATTTCTTACGCGGATGAACATTCACGTGTGCTGACATTTTCTCCCGGGAATGAACATTATAAATCGATTGCAGCCGAATTGACCGGTGAATGGTAAGGAGTTACTGCTAATGAACATACTAGCGATGGATACATCAAATCAGGCGATGGGTGTTGCGGTTTCGAAAGACGGACAGCCGCTGGGGGAACTATCGACAAATATAAAGAAAAATCATTCGGTGCGGCTGATGCTGGCCATTGACCATTTGATGCGTGAAGTAAATATGGCGCCCACCGATCTGGATAAAATTGTGGCCGCCAAAGGCCCGGGCTCCTATACAGGGGTGCGTATCGGCCTCATGACAGCAAAATCAATGGCATGGTCCCTTGATATTCCCATTACAGGGGTTTCCAGTCTGGAAGTGCTTGCCTGGCAGGGACGTTTTATCATTCCTATATATGTCCTTTTTTCGATGCGCGACGCGGTCTTGTTTACACAGGGTTGTACCGGTGGACGCAAGGGAAACTCGAAGCGGCTGCCACAGAGCGGAATACGGTAATGGAAGACTGGTTGCGTGAATTGGCAGCCATGAATCAAAGTGTATTGTTTCTAAGTCCTGACATCCAATTGCATCAGGAGAATATTCGGCAGCAGATGGGGCACAAGGCCATCATACCGGCAGCGGGCACCTCGCACTTGGCCAGCCCTGTTCATTTGGCACTAGCAGGCCAGCAGAAACCAGCTGATGACACACATACGCTGTCCCCCAATTATTTGCGTCTGGCAGAAGCAGAAGCAAAATGGCTGCAAAAACAGAAGGACGACAGAGAAAATGGCTGAGCTGATGATACGCAAAGTAGACAGGACGGATATTGATGGTGTGATGGAAGTGGAGCGGTTGTCGTTTTCCGTTCCGTGGCCAAAGGATATAATGGTGCAAGAGCTGGCCGAAAACACGCATGCACATTACTTTGGCATGTTTGTGGACGGGAAGATGGTCGGATATGCTGGCATGTGGCATGTTATTGATGACGCGCAAATTACAACCATTGCTGTCATTCCGGACTTCCGCGGACAGAAATTAGGAGAGAAATTATTTTTGTATGTGATGCAAGAAGCGGTCCGGATGGGGGCGAAACGTCTGTCACTGGAAGTACGTGTCTCGAATGTTGCTGCTCAGCGCATGTACAGGAAATTTGGGCTTGTTCCGGGTGGCGTCCGCAAAAATTATTATACGGATAACCAGGAAGATGCCATTGTAATGTGGGTGAATTTATCATGAATGGAAAAAACGATACATATATACTTGGAATCGAAACTAGCTGTGATGAAACGGCGGCTGCAATCGTTAAAAATGGCCAGGAGATTGTTTCCAATGTCGTTGCATCCCAGATTGACAGCCATAAACGATTTGGTGGTGTTGTCCCTGAAATTGCATCACGGCACCATGTGGAACAAATGACGGTGGTTCTTGAACAAACGTTTGAACAAGCTGGCATGGACTGGGATGATGTGGATGCTGTCGCCGTCACCGAAGGCCCTGGTCTCGTTGGTGCATTACTGGTTGGTGTCAACGCCGCTAAAGCACTGGCATTCGCTAGGCAAAAGCCGCTTGTCGGTGTGCATCATATAGCCGGCCACATTTATGCCAATCGATTTCAGTCTGAATTTGAGTTCCCGCTTTTGGCATTGATTGTTTCCGGCGGCCACACTGATTGGTGCTTATGCATGAACATGGCTCATATGAACTGATTGGGGAAACGCGTGATGACGCAGCGGGTGAGGCGTATGACAAGGTTGCACGTGTGCTGGAGCTTCCATACCCCGGCGGACCACAAATTGACAAGCTTGCTGCAGAGGGGGAGGAATCAATTGCATTTCCGCGAGCATGGCTGGGTGAAGATAGTTATGACTTTAGCTTCAGCGGGCTGAAATCATCTGTTATAAACACTATCCACAATGCTGCCCAGCGCGGAGAATCCTTCCGCAAAGAAGATATTGCCGCCAGTTTTCAGGCAAGTGTGGTCGATGTCCTGACAGCGAAAACGTGGAAGGCAGCGCAGGCGTATCAGGCAAGGCAGGTTATTGTTGCCGGCGGTGTTGCAGCGAACGGCGGTTTAAGAAGTGCGCTTACTGCCAAATTTGATGGTTCCGGCATTCCGCTCTTGATCCCGCCGTTAAAGCTATGTACCGATAATGCCGCGATGATTGCTGCGGCAGGGTTTGTCAATTATGAACACGGTAAACGGTCCGGGTGGGATTTAAATGCAAATCCCTCCCTGCCGTTAAAATAAATCCACAGGGTCCAATACGGACCTGTGGATATTTTGCGAAAGCAGGTGTCGCGCAATGTGCATACGCGGACAAAAAATGTGGATAACCCGGGGTTTATCTGTGGATATTGTTAATAACTTTTATAATAGCTGAAATTAAGGGTGTTCATATGTGAATAGAACTGTGGATAAAATAATCCCGCATGACTGTAGCATCACACGGGATTGTTTTTTCTTAAAAGATTAGAAAGTATAAAATTTGCCGGGATATATTTTTATTACAAAATAAGTCACATCCGGCTCCAGCGCCCAGCGACTAGCGTGACTTCCTTCACCTCCGTACGATAAGTCAACAGCGATTCGCTTTCGCTCATCGTGTTTCCTTTATCTCCTGCGGTTCAGTCCAGTCCGTACGTCGCTAAACGGGCGCTTGCACCTTAGTACTTCATTCCTGCAGTTCTGTCCATTCTTCCATCAGCGTGTCGATTTTCTGTTTTAGCTGGTTCGTTTCTTCGGTCAGCTGCATTGCTTTTTCATGATCCTCATAGATATCCGGATCGGTCATTTTTGTTCGAGGGCCGCGAGTTCCGTTTCGTGCTGTTCGATCATTTCTTCGAGTTCTTGAATGCGGCGCTCTATTTTCCGTCTTTCCCGCTGTTCTTGTTTATTTTCGTGGAACTGGGTTTTTCTCTGCTCCTGTGCCGGTCCAGTTTCTTCGGACTGCGTGAGTTTTGTATTTCGGCCTCTTCCTGTTTCTTTTCCATGTAGTAGTCGTAATTACCTAAATAGATTGTTGCATCGGTATGCTGCATTTCCACAATTTTGTCGGCCAGTTTATTAATGAAATACCGATCATGGGAAACGAATAGAATCGTTCCCGGAAAGTCCATCAACGCAGCTTCAAGTACCTCTTTACTGTCAATGTCCAAATGGTTGGTCGGTTCGTCAAGAATAAGGAAGTTGGCGTTTTGCATCATCAGCCTTGCCATTGACAGCCGTGCCTTTTCACCACCACTAAGGGAATGGACAGGCTTTTTGACATCGTCACCCGAAAACAAAAAGTTTCCCAAAACGGTGCGGATGTCTTTCTCATCTATATCGGGATATTCATCCCACAATTGGTCCAGCACTGTTTTGGATGGCGTCAGCTGCTTTTGTTCCTGATCGTAGTAACCGATTTGAACATTAGTGCCTATTTGGATATTGCCTGCTGACGGGACCAGTGCTCCAGTAATCGTTTTTAACAGGGTTGTTTTTCCGACGCCGTTCGGACCGGTTAAGGCAATTCGTTCGCCGCGGCTGGCATGTACAGTGATATTTTGAAAGATGGCTTCATCGCCATATTGAAATGCCAGTTCGTCAATTTTCAGGACGTCGTTTCCGCTTGCACGGTTAATCCGGAATGAAAAGGAAGCTGATTTCTCGTCACCTTTTGGCTTTTCTATACGTTCCATTTTGGCCAGCTGTTTCCGCCGGCTTTGTGCGCGTTTTTGTGGTGGACGCACGAACGATATTTTTTGGATGAAATCTTCCATCTTCTTTATTTCTGATTGTTGCTTTTCATATTCTTTCATTTCCTGCTCATAATCGATAGCCCGCTGTTTCAAGTAATGACTGTAATTCCCGTTGTATTTCTTTGACCTGTTCCGTGAAATTTCATATACAATCGATGAGGTCTTATCCAGAAAGTACCGGTCGTGTGAAACGATGGCGATTGCACCTGGGTAGCTAGCTAAAAACTGTTCGAGCCAAGTCATTGTGGCAATGTCCAAATGGTTGGTCGGTTCGTCCAATATTAATAGATCAGGCTTTTTTAACAGCAGTTTTCCGAGTGCAAGGCGTGACTTCTGGCCACCGCTCAGTTATTGACAAGGGTGTCAAATGGGATGTTATGGAAATTTAGACCTGTCAGAACGGATTTGATGCTTGCTTCGTATTCATATCCGCCATTTTCGGCGAATAGCTGCTGTTTTTTGTCGTAATCGTTCAGCAGCTGTTCATACGTTGCATCAGTTAGCGAGGCTGCCTGTTTCATTTTTTGTTCAAGTTCTCTCAATTCCTGTTGTTGCATTAGCAAATCATCAAAACGTCCAGCATTTCATCCCATATGGTTTTGTCTGATTCCAGGCTGCTGTGCTGAGTCAGGTAGCCGATGGACGCATTTTTTGGTTTGAACAGATCTCCTTCATCATACGAAAGTTCTCCGGCCATAATCTTTAAGAGTGTTGATTTCCCGGCGCATTTCTGCCGACAATGGCGATTCGGTCATTTGTTTGTATCTCCAGTTTTATATTCGCCAAATTTCATCAGCTCCAAATGACTTGGATACGTCATTCAGCTGCATCACTATCATGTTAGTTCACCTCATCCTTCTTAAGTGTATCGTATCATGAATGAATAGGAAAATGATATTGTGAAACGCATCACGACTTCTTATGCTTTTCTGATAGATAGGTACTGAACCATAAACAAAATGGAGTGGAGTATATGTCTGATTTCACGCACTTTAATGAGCAGGGAAGGGCAAGGATGGTGGATATTAGTGATAAAAAGGAAACTGAACGCACTGCCACTGCCGTTTCCAGCATTCAATTGACAGAAGAAATATATGAAAAGATAAATGCCGGTACGATGAAAAAGGGAGATGTACTGGCGGTCGCCCAGGTTGCGGGTATTATGGCTGCAAAGAACACATCTGACTGGATACCAATGTGTCATCCATTGCAGTTGAAGGGAACCGATATTACGTTTGACTGGAACATTGCTGATGGCAGTTATGAACTAATGATTACTGCCTCGGTCAAAACGAAAGGTTCAACTGGGGTGGAAATGGAAGCATTAACAGCGGCCTCCGCAACAGCACTGACGGTATATGATATGTGTAAAGCCCTTGATAAAGGAATGGTTATAGGCCAGACATACCTGGTGACCAAAACCGGCGGCAAATCAGGGGAGTACCACCGCGATGTCAAGGAGGACTGAGAGTGGATCAAAATAAAATACCACAGGCGACTGCCAAACGGCTGCCGCTTTACTACCGGTTTTTGAACAGCCTGAATCATCAGGGGAAAAAGCGTGTATCGTCCAAAGAGCTGAGTGATGCCGTGAAAGTCGACTCGGCAACCATCCGGAGGGATTTTTTCCTATTTTGGCGCACTGGGAAAAAGGGTATGGCTACAATGTGGAATATTTGCTCGGTTTTTCCGGAAAACATTGGACCAGGATGAACTGACGGAAGTAGCCCTGATTGGTGTCGGGAATCTTGGTACAGCCTTTTTGCATTACAACTTTTTGAAAAACAACAATACAAAAATTGTCATGGCGTTTGACGCGGATCCGGAAAAGCCGGGGACCGATATTGACGGTATTCCGATTTACCACATTGATGACCTTGAGGAGAAAATGGGGGATGTCCGGGTAGCCATTTTAACCGTGCCATCCGGCGAAGCGCAAGGCATCACGAATCGGCTGGCAGATTATGGCATAGAGGGTATACTGAACTTCACACCCGCACGAATAACTGTACCTTCGGGGGTTCGCGTGCACCATATAGACTTGGCGATTGAACTGCAGGCGCTCGTTTATTTTTGAAACATTATCCGTTAGATGGCTAATACGTCCTCAGGAGGAAAAATGATGCGTAAAATTGATCCGAAATGGCTTGTCGTCATGTCCGTTTTATTCGGTACGTTTACCGTTATATTAAACAACAGCATGCTGAATCCAACATTGCCGACATTCATGGATTTGTTTGAGGCTGATGCTGTGCAGGTGAGCTGGCTTTTGACCATTTTCATGGTGTCGATGGGGATGACGATGCCGCTGACAGGATACTTGGGTGACCGGTTTGGCAAGAAGCGCATATACATAATCGGCTTGGTTATTTTTACGGCTGGGTCAGTGATGGGGGCTTTGTCCGTTAGTTTGCCGATGATTATTATGTCACGGTTCGTCCAAGGAACTGCCGGCGGTTTGATGATGCCGATAGCGATGGCGCTTATTTTTAATGCTTTTCCAAAAGGGGAACGAGGAACGGCTGTCGGTATATACGGTATTGCAGCGATGGTTGCACCGGCTATCGGTCCAACAGTCGGCGGGGTTGTCATTGAATACTTCGAATGGCCGTTTTGTTTTGTTTAATTTGCCATTTGCAATTACTGGCATCTTCTTCTGCATCCGGTACTTAAAACCAACAGAGAAAAATCCGGACTTAAAATTTGATCTGCCGGGATTCCTGCTTATCACAGCAGGAGTGGGTTCCATTCTTTATGCACTTGGACGCGGCTCCACACTGGAATTGATGCTGTCGCCAATAAGCCTCGGATGCATCGCTACCGGGGTTATTCTGATTATTATCTTTGTCCGGTATGAGCTGAAGCAGGAACAGCCTCTGCTTAATTTGTCGATATTCAAAATTCCTACTTATTCGGTCTCGATTGCGATGACAGCGACAGCGTCTATTGGTTTGTTCTCCGGTATATTTTTGCTGCCATTGCTTATCCAGGAAGTGTATGGTTTGAGCGAAGTGCAGACCGGGCTCTTGTTTTGCCATCCGCATTAATGAGCGGCGTCTTTATGACAATGGGCGGCCGGCTGCTCGATAAAAAAAGGCCCTAAATATGTTGTACCTGTTGGGCTCTTACTGCTTGGCGGATTCACACTGGCCCTTGGCTTCAACACGATGTCAACGTCATTCTGGTTCATATTAATTATGCATTGTTTACGGGGGGCAGGTCTCGGGATGTGCAACATGCCGGCAACAACAGCTGGCATGAATGCAATTCCGGATCAACAGGTGGCGCAGGGATCAGCCATGAATAACGTGATTCGGCAAATCTTTTCATCGTTTGGGATTGTTTTCTTCTCCATATATTATGAAGTGCGGCGGGCTCAGCTGTTTGCAACTGCTATGGAAACGGACCAGGCAACATTGCAGACGCTGAACGAAGCGTTTATGATTGCCGGCGTGTTTATTCTTCTAATGATACCGGTGTCGTTTGTTATGAAAGGAACAGAGGAATTAAAAAGAAGCAGTGCATCCGCTTAGCACTACTTCTTTTTCTTTTGGTTTTTATTTTGAAGTGGATGATCAGCATCCGGATACCGACACCAACGTCTAGTGTTGCTACAAGCGCCAGTATGATCGTCGGGAAATTCCAGACGGATCCTTCTGTAATTTGTACGGCAATGCTGATAAACATTGCCCCTACAAGGAAATAGATGATTGCCATCGTTTTTGGTGTCATTTTCATCATTGTTTTTACCCCTTGCAATAGTGTGGTAACGCCATGCCGTTAATGGCAGATTTATAATGATAGTAACTGCCAGACCGCATTAAAACGGTAAGAGAGCGGTCTGCATCTGTTCCAATTGCTCCTGTATTTTTTCCGGTCCCAGTAATAGCACGAGAGCGGAAATGGAATTCAATGCCATATGAACGAGGATTGGCACAATAATGCGTTTGGTCTTCACATATAGAAAGGCAAACACAAATCCCATCGAGGCATATACGAGTGTATGCTCCGGTTCCCCATGAATGATGCTGAAAATAAGGGCAGACAGTGCCGCGGCAATGAAAAAGTTCATCCGCTTGTACAGTTCCCCAAAGATAATCTTCCGGAAAATAATTTCTTCCAGAACCGGTGCTATGACTGAGGTGATGACAATGAAAATGGGTGCTGAACGAGTAATATCCATGATCTTCTGGGTGTTCTCAGAAGTTGGGTTTATACCTAAAAGACCTGTTTCAATAGACGATGCGATTAAATTAGATATATAAGCCATAACCAGGCCTGCTACTGCCCATAGAATAACCTGTCCGAGTGTGGCTTGATTATTGCCCCGAAATACATTTTGCTGCATATCCGGCCGCATCAGCCATAATACAACAACAAGTCCGGCTATGAAACTGAACACCGACCAGTAAACAGATGCATCATACAATCCTAGTGGTGTCAGCACATATAAAAGTGGTGCAAACACATAACCGGAAAATTGCATGATAATGTACGTTATAATCACATACCAATACCTTCGCGCCAAGATAGAACGACTCCTTCATACGTTTGTTTCTATAGTCTATGCAACAGAAGAAACGTTTCAGCATAAAAACTTCATAAATATTTTATCATACTTTGTTCATACCTTATAATGGAACGGTCAACGATGATAATCATTAGAAAGACTGCAAAACGACTGTTAAAATTTAAAGGGACAAAGCTTGCATTTTTTAAATGAATTATATATTATAATATTGGAATTAGCACTCACCATACAAGAGTGCTAATAAAATTGAAAAGGAATTAAGGAGGTTGTCGGCATGATTAAACCACTAGGGGATCGAGTAGTGATCGAGCTTGTTGAACAGGAAGAAACAACCAAGAGCGGTATTGTCCTTCCTGATTCTGCCCAGGAAAAACCGCAGGAAGGCAATGTAGTAGCGGTAGGTTCCGGCCGCCCGGCAGACAACGGTGAAAAAATGGCACTGGAAGTGAAAGAAGGGGATCGCATCATTTTCTCTAAATTTGCCGGAACAGAAGTGAACTACGACGGCAAAGAATACTTAATTCTACGTGAAAGCGACATTCTGGCTGTAGTTGGCTAACCACGGAGTGTCAGCAAATAACATATAACAAATTGAGGAGGTCGATTAATAATGGCAAAAGAACTTAAATTCAGTGAAGATGCTCGTCGTGCGATGCTGCGCGGTGTTGATACACTGGCAGATGCTGTGAAAGTAACATTGGGACCTAAAGGCCGCAATGTGGTACTGGATAAAAATTCGGCTCACCATTGATCACAAATGATGGTGTTACGATTGCAAAAGAAATTGAACTGGAAGACCACTTTGAGAACATGGGTGCACAGCTCGTATCCGAAGTGGCATCCAAAACAAATGATATTGCCGGTGACGGTACGACAACGGCTACTGTCCTTGCACAGGCCATGATTCGTGAAGGGCTAAAAACGTAGCATCTGGCGCGAACCCGGTAGGCATCCGCCGCGGAATTGAACAAGCGGTAGAAGTTGCTGTTAATGAATTGAAAGGCATTTCCAATCCAATTGAAGGCAAAGACTCCATTTCCCAAGTTGCCGCCATCTCTTCCGATGACGATGAAGTCGGCAACCTGATTGCTGAAGCGATGGAACGCGTTGGCAATGATGGGGTCATCACCATTGAAGAGTCCAAAGGCTTCAATACCGAGCTGGAAGTTGTGGAAGGTATGCAGTTTGACCGCGGCTATGCTTCCCCTTACATGGTATCGGACCAGGATAAAATGGAAGCAGAGCTTGAGAATCCATACGTTCTTATAACAGACAAGAAAATCGGCAATATCCAGGAAGTCCTGCCTGTTCTTGAACAGGTTGTACAGCAAGGCAAGCCTATCTTGATTATTGCTGAAGACGTGGAAGGTGAAGCACTTGCTACACTTGTTGTGAATAAACTGCGCGGCACATTTAACGCAGTAGCAGTCAAAGCACCAGGCTTCGGTGATCGCCGTAAAGCAATGCTAGAAGACATTGCAACATTAACTGGCGCTGAAGTAATCACGGAAGATCTTGGACTCGATCTGAAGAATGCTACAATCGATCAGCTCGGCCGTGCCAATAAATTGTTGTCACTAAAGACAACACAACAATTGTTGAAGGTGCAGGTGACCCAGAAGCTATTTCCCAGCGTGTTGCCCAAGTTCGTGCACAAGCAGAAGAAACAACTTCCGACTTTGATAAAGAGAAACTGCAGGAGCGTCTTGCAAAAATGGCAGGTGGCGTAGCAGTTATCAAAGTTGGTGCAGCTACAGAGACAGAATTGAAAGAACGCAAACTGCGCATTGAAGACGCGTTAAACTCCACACGTGCAGCCGTGGAAGAAGGTATTGTATCCGGTGGTGGAACAGCATTTATCAATGCACTCAGCAAGATTGATGAATTGCCACTTACAGATGATGAGGCAACAGGTGCTAACATTGTCCTTCGCGCACTTGAAGAGCCAATTCGCCAAATCGCGCACAACGCCGGCCTTGAAGGATCCATCGTTGTTGAGCGCCTCAAAGGAGAAGAAGTTGGCATTGGATTCAACGCAGCTAATGGCGAATGGGTAAACATGGTTGACGCCGGTATCGTTGACCCTACGAAAGTTACCCGTTCCGCACTGCAAAACGCAGCATCCGTCGCTGCTATGTTCCTGACCACTGAGGCTGTTGTTGCCGACCATCCTGAAGAAAGTGATGGCGGCGGTGCCGGTGGCGGCATGCCAGACATGGGCGGCATGGGTGGAATGATGTGATAAGGGTATGAAAACCTTGTTATATCAACGTTCATAACCGTTCTACCTAATTTTAGTGTTCGAAAAAGTGACCGATATTAGTTGTTGAGATTTTGAGAGGTTTCCATTAAGTTACTAAACTTTTTGGAAACCTCTTTGTTGTATATTATTTTTTAGAGCGAAACTTGAAAAAGGGCGTTTTCGTATAAGTTACTAACTTTTGCGGAAGCGTCCTTTTAACGTTGTTTGGTTACATGCGCTATTCAAAAAATACTTTAACTTAAGTAGCTGAACTTCAAAAGAAGGACCAAGAAGGATGACTTTCATAGCTAGACTGTCAGCCTTTTAGCGGTGGGACAAGTAATAGGCTGTACAAAACTTCAAGATATTCTAAGAAAAAAAGAACAATTGGAAGGACGAATCTACTGAATGTAATACTTGTCAAACTATCTTCATTCACTTGGTTTGTTTTAAATTATTGGTTATTTTATGATAATAATGTTGAAACAAAATACATGGAGGGTCTATTTAAAACATTATGTGGAAAAAGTTTAGCTTAATAAGCGTTATTTTGCATTATTGATGACTGCATTGACAGCGTGCGGCGATAACGAAAACAGTTCGGCCAACGACGAAAATGCCAATAAAGACCAGCAAAAGCTTGGTAAGAAACAAGTGACATTGGCAACAGATACATATGTTTCCAATATCGGAGCAACATATGTGGTAAAACAATTGCTTGAAGAAGTCGGATATAGCGTGACGGTTAACGAAACAGATGTCGGCATTGAATATGCCGGGCTTGCAGACGGTTCTTCCGATGCCTCTGTTGGAGCATGGCTGCCGACCACACATAAAAGTTATTGGGAAGAATATAAGGATAAGCTTGACAAGATGAGTATGGTTACGGAAAAAGTGGAACTCGCTCTGACCGTACCATCTTATATGGAAGATATTAATTCGATAGAGACTTAGTTAATAATAAAAACAATATTGGTGAAAAATTGGAATGGGATATTACTGGGATTAGTCCTGGCGCAGGTATGATGGAAATGACAAAGGAAAAAGTGATTCCGTCTTATGGTTTGGATAAAGATTGGCAGCTTCAATCCAGTTCAGGCCCTGCAATGGCAGCTGAACTAAAGGCAGCCATCGATAAGAAAGAACCTATCGTTGTCACACTCTGGACACCGCACTGGACATTCAATGAATTCGATTTAAAGATGCTGGAGGACCCAAAGAATCAATACGGTGATCCGGATAACGTTTATGCCGTTTCCCGAAAAGGATTTAAAGAAGATTCACCACTAGCCTATCAGATAATCGATCAATTTAGCTGGACGAAAAAACAAAACCAGGATGTCATGTTCAGTATTCAGTCTGGTATGTCGAACGAAGAAGCAGCGAAGAAATTCCTGGAAAACAATCCGGACTTCAAAGAACAAATGTTGGAAAGTGCGAAGAGTGAATAGCAAGCAGTATTAGTCAATAACCATGCAGATATGCTAATAAACTATAATAAAGAGAGCACGATGGACAATAGGTGTTTTTTAAATAGCTGTTCTGATTACGATATGCTCCCCTTTTAGTAGACAGATGGAACAATAAAAATCTGTTTGTTTGAGGGGGAGTGTTTTTCATGTTGACGGTCAGGGGGAAGATTAAAGGACGTTTCGAAGGCGTCGTAACCTTATTTGTCTGAATTAACTTTAGTTTGAGTTCGGGATAAGCTTCAATCAGCCAAACCAGGAGCGTAAACGCCTTTCCATCGGGAGGGCGTTTTTTTTTGAATTGGATAGTCAATTTTTTGCCCATGCCATCAAACAATGATACAATACCTATATGGGTATATTTCGAGGGTAATTGACATATGTCAGGGGAATATATAAAGTAAAGAAACCAAAGAGGTGGTATGGATGGAAAATAAACGTTTTGATCCAAAAAACGCGGATAAACTTATGAGTCAGGAACGAAAGGATCAATTACAGCCGGACAAAGTCATTGAACATTTACATGTAAGCACGGATGATGTTGTTGCAGATTTAGGTGCGGGACCTGGATTGTTCACTATCCCTATAGCAAAACAAACAAAACATGATGTCTATGCCGTCGATATTGAGCCTGAGATGCTTGAAAGACTGCAGACTCATGCGGAAAAGGAAAATATAGAAAACATTGAACCTATTGTTAGTGACCTTGAGGATATTAAGCTTCCTGATGATTCGGTAACCCGAGTATTCAATTCATTCGTCATTCATGAAGTGTCAGATTTAAACAAATCGATTCAAGAAATAAAACGCATACTAAAACCAGAGGGACAACTGTTATTGATTGATTGGGAAGCAGTTGAATCCGAATCTGGACCACCATTGGAAATAAGAATTCCTTCACAGAAGATGGCTGATGTATTAAAAGAAAATGGTTTTGACACGGAATTATTTCATTTGAACCCCAACCATTATGCCATTAAAGCAAGCAAAGGAGAGCATTAATCATGTTTCATTATACAGTTGAAACAGACAAATCAATGAAAGAAGCAATGGAATCACTCGAGACTAATCTGAAGGACGATAAGTTTGGCGTTTTGTGGCAGTTTGATATTAAAGATACATTGCAGAAAAAAGGGTTTGAGTTTGACCAGCCATTTAACGTGTTGGAAGTATGCAATCCAAAAGAAGCTCAGCGGGTATTATCTCAGAATAAGCTCGTGGGCTATTTTCTGCCTTGTAAAATTGTGATTTATGAAGATGAAGGAACAACGAAGATCGGATTGCCAAGGCCAAGCTCTCTCATTCAAATGATTGAGGATGACTCTTTAAAAGAATTTGCTTTAGATATTGAAAACAGACTGATTGCTTGTATTGATAAAACAAGTAGTGTTTTGGATAATTTAAGTGTTCTTAGGAGGATGTAGCAATGCCAGTTAAGATAAACGTTTATTCAGATTATGTCTGCCCTTTCTGTTTTATTGCGGAGGCTCCGCTGGAAGAGGCAATCAAAGGGAAGGATGTTGAGGTGGAGTGGATGCCTTTTGAATTACGTCCTTATCCAGCTGAAACGTTAAAGCCAGAGGGAGATTATCTTCAATCAACATGGGAAAATTCTGTGTACCCAATGGCTGAACATTTTGGTGTGAAAATTGTTTTACCGCGGGTTTCACCTCAGCCATATACGCATTTGGCATTTGAAGGCTATCAGTATGCGAAAGAACTAGGAAAAGGAAATGTGTATAACCAACGTGTGCTTACTGCTTTTTTCAGGAAGAACAAGATATTGGGGATATAGATGTACTCACGAAATTAGCTGGAGAGCTGGGACTTGATCAGCAGGAATATCGCGAGGCGCTCGAAACAAGAAAATATAAAGACAGCCATCAAAAGGCATTAGAGCACGCTTATCAGGAAGCAAGTATTCAGGCTGTACCAACCTTTATCATCGGGGGAAACGGAGGTAAAGGGGATGCGTTCGAAAGCAGACTTGGAAGAAATCATTGACAATGAACTGTCCAAACAGAAAAAGAATTCAATTTTGAAGGTATGGTATGCGGACCTGATGGGTGTTCTTAAAGGGGGAAGACGCTTCCGTTAAGATTTTTGACCCCTGCGGCGGCGTCTTTTATGATTTATTATCCGTTACTGGCCGTTAGTGTTTTAGCGCTAGCGGTCTATTTAATTTTATATGGTGTTTTCTTCAAGCGATATCGAAATTAACAAATATAGCAATCATTTTAAAATATAAACATTTCACTTTAATACACACATTCAGTCAACCTTATATTATAATGGATACCGTGCCAAAAAACATCATATTTCGACATCTGGAGGGGAACATCTTGGAAACAACAATAGACAAAGTGCCAAAACGGAACAAAAGAAAACATCCACCTGGCTTATTTCTGTTGTTTATCACAGAAATGTGGGAACGTTACAGTTACTTTGGCATGAGAGGTATTCTTGTTCTTTATTTGACAGAACAATTAGTCAGTGGCGGTCTTGGCATGGACAAAGCCTCTGCATTACAATTATATGGTATGTATACTGGTCTTGTTTATTTGACTCCAATGATTGGCGGCTGGCTGACCGACCGGTTTATGGGCTTAAGAACTGCTATAACCATTGGTGGTATAACGATGGCATGTGGTGACTTTGCATTATTTGCTGTTCAGCAAAAGTGGGGCCTTTATTTAGGACTGCTCCTGCTAATCGTTGGTAACGGGTTCTTTAAGCCAAACATTTCAACATTGCTTGGCGAACTATACAGCAAGAATGATCCGCGAAAAGACTCTGCCTTTACTATATTCTATATGGGCGTTAATCTTGGCGCATTCTTTTCACCGCTGATAGCAGGACTGATTTATGGACAATGGTTCCATACGACGCAAAATGGTATTGAACATTTTGGTTATAATTATGCTTTCTTGGCATCTTCTATTGGGATGATTATTGGTCAAATATTGTTTATGACACTATCCAACAGGTATCTTGGTGACGTCGGCAAAAAGCCATCACGGAATAAAGCCACCCCATCGAATGCCGACAAAGCAAAGCCTTTAACAAAGCATGAGAAGCACAGAACATCCGTTATCTTTATTTTGGCTGCATTTGTTATTTTGTTCTGGGTTGGTTTTGAACAGGCGGGTGCGTCTTTCACACTTTACACAAGGGATTTCATTGATCGGACAATCTTTGGCTGGGAGGTACCGGTTTCCTGGTTTCAATCGTTAAATCCATTGTTTATTTTACTGTTGGCACCAGTGATATCAGCAATCTGGGTGAAACTGTCCAAAACGAAACGCGGCGACTTTTCCGTACCGACAAAAAATGTCATTCGGGCTCATTTTGCTTGGACTTGGCTTTATGATTATGATTCCAGCAGTATTAATGACTGGAAGTGATGAAGGCAATATTACGGTTAAGGCCCATATGTTATTCATGATATTTACTTACTTAATGCATACACTTGGTGAATTATGTTTGTCCCCTATTGGAATGTCGATGGTAACAAAAATGTCACCGCTGAAATTTGCGTCCATGCTTATGGGTGTCTGGTTCCTGAGTAATGCGACAGCCAACTATTTAGCTGGTCACGTGGCCTCATTAACAACAGCTTTTGGGTATCTCGAGATCTTTGCTTATCTCGGTATTGCGGCCATTGTAATCGGTCTGATTTTATTAGCATTAACAAAACCTATTCAAAAACTCATGCACTTGGATGAGCTGGATGGCATTGACGATGCGAAAGGTGTCAATTAAATTAAATAAAAATGTTTACGCGATGGAGCCATAGTGTTCCATCCTTTTATTTATCCGGGCGCGAAACTGGTAGAATAGCTATACTGTCAAACCAAAAAATAACCACCCTGAAGCCTAGCAGCAATTAGGGGGATTATTTTAATGAAAACCCAATTTGTTAACTGCCCCTTTGATGGGCTGTTGTATATGGCCGTTAGTGTACCAGCACTAACGGCTAGTTTTATGTGGTAATTCTTATTTTTATTATACCTAGGTGAAATGAAAATAGGTAGCGTTATGTAATGAAAAGGGTATGTAAATCCCACGAACTCCAAATTATTAGCTTTATGCATGCCTTAATTATCTTTAAAGATGCCAGGCGTATATTAGTGCAATGTTTATGTTGGGCTAAATAATACCTTAAAACCTAGTTTGATTGTAGGAATACTTGACATTATCTTAATTTATCTATATTCTCCAAGTAGCATTGCGTGTTTTTACAAAAAAAATGGGGGGGACAGTTCCGATGAAACTTGGGCAACTGAGGAATAAAAAAAGTCCAGAGAATTAATTTTTGACGATAGTTAGTCTGTTTTTAGCAGCGTTTTGGTAGGCTGCAGCAGCAATAGCTCAACAACAGATGGAACACAGGATAATGAAGAAACTGCTGGGGAGCCAGTCAAGGGAGGAACGCTTGATGTTGCGTTTGCAGCTGATCCACAGACAATCGACTGGATGTACACGGGAGCTACGGCCACGCGTGATATTGGATGGCATATATTTGAAACCTTGTTTGCCTTGGATAAGGATTATAAACCAAGGCCAATGATTGCCAAGGATTATGAGGTGAGCGATGATCGGAAGGTTTACACAATCCAGATTCGTGAAGGCCTGACATTTCATGATGGTTCAGACGTCACAGCTGAAGATGCAGTGGCTTCCATCGAGCGTTGGAGGAAAGTATCATCAGTGGGAACAATTGCAAGTGAGTACATCGAACATGTTAAAGCGAAAAATGACTATACCGTAGAAATTAAATTGAAAGAAGTTTATAACGCCCTTCTTAATGATATGGCTGCACCAAAGTCGGCTCTCATGATTATTCCAGCAGAAATTGCTGAATCAGCGGGTGAACAACCGCTTAAATCAGAACAGCTGATTGGGACGGGTCCCTACAAATTTGAAAAATGGGACAGAGGCAATAAAATCGTTTTATCAAAATTTGAGGAATATAATGCTCGCGAAGAGACAGACTGGGGCGGGCTAACAGGAAAAAAACAGCATACTTTGATGACATTAACTTTAATATTGTCAAAGACCCGCAAGTGATGATTAATGGCATCAAGACAGACCTTTATGACTATGCACAGTCAATACCACCGGATTTGTATGAAGTCGTGGAAAACAGTCCGAATATTGACCCGGTGACATATATAAACGGTTATTCTACGATTACGCCTGATAAAACGGAAGCGCCATTTGATGATTTAAAAGTGCGTCAGGCATTAAATCACGCACTGGATAAGAAAACGATTGCAGAAGCAACGTATGGGAATGAACAGTTTTACAGTTTTGATGGTGCACTTTTTGCTCCTGAACAAGCAGAGCTATATTCTGATCAAGGAACGGATAACTATTTAGTTCACGATAAGGAAAAAGCAAAAGAGCTTCTGGCAGAGTCAGACTATAATGGTGAGCCCATAACGATTATGTATTCCAACAATCATGAAGACTACGAGAAAATTTCCGAAGTTACTAAACAGCAATTGGAGGAAGTCGGTTTTACTGTGGAACTTGATCCATATGAATGGGCAACCTATCTTGAAAGATGGTCCGATCCGGCAAACTGGGATTTGGTTGTTGTAGGCTGGTCAACCCGCTTTTCACCTAATGAACTGGGCATGCTTTCCATGAATACATCAAGCAGTGGATGGTACAAAAGTGAACAATGGGGAGAACTATTGGACCGCTGGAGTATTGCAGAAAGCAGTGAAGAAAACAAGATATTTTGGGCGAGATGAACAAAACTGTCTGGCAAGAACTTCCATTTATTAAAGTTAGTAACGAATCGACGCTAGATATTAAGAGTACTAACATAAAAGACTATAACAGCTGGATTGGTCAGCGATTTTGGAATACATGGAAAAGTGACTAATAGAGCCGGGTTCATGGAGTCTCGTCAGGAACTTTCCTGAAGAGCTTCTATTTTCTCGAAGTATCATTTTTATCCTGCCTTAACAGGCAGTAAGCCCCCCACTTCAAGGTTTTAAGGAAAACGAAAAAAGATAAGTGGGGGATCAACTGCCTGTAAAGGTCCGATTCGTTCAACTAACATTCAGTGGGGGTAGAAGAGAAACCCCCACTGAATGATGTTTCACTTTATCAGCGAGGAGGGGAAAGGTTGCTGCAATATACGATACGCAGGCTGCTATCGGCTATACCTGTTATGTTCATTGTTAGTATTATCGTATTTATGATTGTCCATCTGACACCTGGAAACCCGGCTTTTCTCATTTTAGGTGAGGACAGTTCACAGGAAAGCATTGAGCAGCTAGAGAAACAGCTAGGTCTTGATAAGCCAATGGTTATACAGTTTTTGACTGGATTGGAAATATATTGACCGGAGATCTTGGGCAATCGGTTTATTCATCTGAACCAGTTACACAGATCATCATGGGCCATTTTGGACCAACGTTTAGTTTAATGTTGCTATCATTAACCCTGATTTTACTTATCGCCATCCCAACAGCCATTTTTGTCGTCTGGAAGCGACATACAGCGTTAGATCCACTGTTTATTTCCGTTTCGCTTCTCGGGGTGTCCATTCCTGAGTTCTGGTTTGCTATGCTGCTTGTTTTAGGTTTTGGGGTAGCGATTCCTATTTTCCCGGTTGCAGGGTATATTCCAATCATGGAGGATGCGGCAGGTTGGTTTTATCATCTGCTTCTCCCCGCCTTTGTCCTGGCGGCCGTTGAAATTGGTCTAATTGCCCGCATGCTACGTGATGGGATGCTCGAAGCAGTCAATCAGGATTACATACGGACTGCCCGTTCCAAAGGTGTAAGGGAAAGTATTGTCCTTTTTAAAGCACGTGTTTTCCAACGCCCTTATACCAACGACAACAGTCATCGGTACAACGGTAGCTGGTTTATTGGGGGGCACTGTCATCATTGAAACGATATTCACGATTCCCGGAATCGGACAACTGCTAATTGATTCGATTCATCGTCGGGATTATCCGGTTATCCAGGGCGTCGTGTTATTTATTGCTGGTATTTATGTTTTGGTGAATTTACTGGTCGATCTTCTATATGCATTTCTAGATCCACGAATTCGCTACGACTAGTCAGGATGCTTAATCAATTTAAAAAGGAGCTTTCATATGCTAAGGAAAAACGAAATCTGCTGGCATTGACAGTTCTGTTCCTGATAACAGCAGCAACGCTCACGGCTTCACTGTGGCTTCCGGTATCACCATCCGATATCGATACAGAAAAGCAGTTGCTCGGACCATCAGCGGAGCACTGGTTCGGTACGGATAATTTTGGAAGGGATATCTTCGCAAGGACGGTAGTAGCCGCACGAGTATCTTTGCTTGTCGGGGCAGTGACGGCTTTGCTGTCGACTGTATTGGGAACTGTAACAGGGTTGATTGCAGGTTATTATAAAAAAGCAGACTTTATTATTATGCGTATTATTGACGGTATGCTGGCATTTCCGGCACTGCTACTTGCGCTGGCACTCGTTGCTGCACTTGGAGGAAGTGTCGTGAATATTATCATTGCACTCACATTTGCATTCTGGCCTGTCATGACTAGGATTGTCCGTTCAGCTGTTTTACAGATCAATAATGTTCAGTATATTGAGGCAGCCAAAACAACAGGAGAAAGGGATCCGGTTATTTTATCTCGTTATATGCTGCCGAATGTGCTGTCACCCATTATTGTGCAGGGAACATTTATATTTGCAAAGGCCATCTTGGCAGAGGCAGCACTCAGCTTTTTAGGGGTAGGCGTTGATCCGTCAACACCTACATGGGGAAATATGCTTCAGGAGTCACAAGTATATATTACAATTGCACCCTGGTTTTCTATTTTCCCTGGTATCGCCATTGTCCTGACTGTATTGCCCTTGAACATTTTGGGTGATGGCTTGCGCGATGCATTCGACCCACACAGTAAAAGTCGGAAGAAAACAGGAAAAGCACTGTTCAGGGATAAAAAGCAGAAGCATGCGTGATTTATTAAGGTTAAGGGGGAAATACCAATGCTTGAGGTGAAAAATCTAAAAGTGAATCTAGATACTTCCGGCGGCATTGTTAAGGCAGTTGATGGTGTATCTTTTACAGTGGAGGCAGGGCAAACTGTAGGAATTGTAGGTGAGTCCGGGAGTGGCAAGAGTGTTCTTGCCCAATCTGTGATGCAGCTTAATCCGGAGCCACCTGTTTATTATCCGCAAGGTGACATTCAATTTGAAGGCAGGAGTTTGCTCAACATGAATAAGCGGGAAATCCGTAAGATTCGGGGAAAAGATATTGCGATGATTTTTCAGGATCCAATGTCAAGTTTAAATCCGGTATTTAAAATTGGTGCTCAGTTAATTGAGGCCATTCGGACGCATCAGGACTCCCTCCGAAAAGATGCTGAAAAAAGGCAATTGAGCTGTTGTCAGACGTTGGGATTCCCGATCCAGAGCGCCGTATGCATGAGTACCCACATCAATTTTCAGGGGGGATGAGACAGCGTGTCCTGATTGCCATTGCGCTAGCCTGCAAACCGAAATTGCTTATTGCTGATGAGCCGACAACCGCTTTGGATGTCACGATTCAGGCACAAATATTGAGTTTAATGAAGCATATCCAAAACAAGTATGGAATGGCTATTATCATTATCACGCATGACTTAGGTGTTGTTGCCAATCTGGCGGATAAGTTGCTGGTTATGTACTCAGGTAGAATCGTCGAAGAAGGAAGTGTGAATGATATATTTTATCGGACGTCAATGCCGTATACATGGTCCCTTTTACGCTCCTTACCACGACTTGACTCACAAGCAAATGGACGTCTCTTAAGCATTCAGGGACAGCCACCAAATCTAATCAGTCCACCTGAAGGATGCAACTTCCATCCGCGCTGTCCGTTTGCTTCATCGAAATGCCTGGAAGCTGATCCTGT
The DNA here is from genome assembly GCA_001311805.1 of Lentibacillus juripiscarius JCM 12147. The sequence continues at coordinate 22,663 of BBCA01000036.1, forward strand.
ATTAACGGAACGTGGAGAGGAGCATTATGCGGCTTGTATCCTATCCAAAGCTGACATTGATGAAAAGAAGCAGCAGATTGATGTTGCCGAGCAGAAAGGAGTGACACCATAATGTCTGATGAATTACTAAATATACGTGATTTAAACGTTCATTTCCCTGTGAATAGAGGCCTGTTTAAAAAAAGTGACGATTACGTCAAGGCGGTTAATGGTGTCAGTTTATCCGTTAATAAAGGTGAAACCATTGGTATTGTCGGAGAATCTGGCTGCGGTAAAAGTACACTAGCCAGAACGATTGTCGGTCTTGAGAAGCCGACATCGGGCGATATCTTATTTGAAGGCGAAAGTATTACCAGTTATAACGCGAAACAAATGCATCAGCTCCGACGTGATATTCAAATGGTTTTCCAGGACCCATTCACAAGTCTTAACCCACGGATGAAAGTCGGCGATATTATTGCAGCACCATTAAGGGCTTATAATAAGACCAATCATTTAGAACGACGTGTGAAGGAATTGATGGAACTTGTTGGCCTTAATCCAGATGACCACTATAACCGGCTTCCGCATGAATTTTCCGGTGGTCAAAGACAGCGAATCGGAATTGCACGTGCCATTGCATTAGAGCCGAAATTGATTATTTGTGATGAGCCAGTGAGTGCACTGGACGTGTCCGTTCAGGCACAGGTTATTAATTTACTAGAGGATTTGCAGAAAGAGTTAAATATCACATATGTATTCATTGCACATGACTTGTCGGTAATAAAACATATCGCGGATAAGGTAGGGGTCATGTATTTAGGGGAAATGATGGAGATGTCTGATAGTGATTCGTTTTATAGAAACGCACGTCATCCTTACACCAATGCACTGTTGTCAGCAATTCCTTTGCCGGACCCTGACAGAGAAAAAATCGTGAGCAAATTGTACTAAATGGAGAATTACCATCTCCTGCAAATCCGCCCTCGGGCTGCGTTTTTCATACCAGATGCCCGCTTGCACGGGATTATTGCAAAGAAAATACCCCTCTGATGGAAACGAAGGGGAGCAATGACCATTATGTATCTTGCTTTTTCCCTATTGAATCGGATACCCTGGATGAATTCGGCAAGAGCGTCGGAAAACAACCGGATTGAATGGCATTATTCCTCAAATTATAACGTTGAACATGCATACAATTAGATTAGTTCAACCTTAAGTTCCTTGCTTAGGTGATCGCTGTTTTCAGTGGATGTTTCATCAATCGACCAATTGCTGGACAGCATCTGCCTGAGCATGTTTAATTGTTCGTCGTTCATTGTCAGACCTGTCAGGCCTTTATCCGTAAGAGTATAATCTTTCTCTTGGATCATATTGAACTTAAGTTTTAATAGGTTCTGCAAGCCTTTAAAGGTAACAAATTTTATCTTATAGCCATCCATAATAATCGATTTAAATGCTTCTTCATCCTGCTCACTAAGTTTAATAAGCTCGCTGAAGTCAAATTGGGTGCTTAAATCCTTCCATGGGCTGATATCTTTTCTGTTAATTTGAGTGAGCAATTCGTCATCGGAAATACCATTGCTGCGCAGTGTTTCAATCATATACGCTTCCATCAGTGAAATCTTGTTTTGTTCCATAAAAACCCTCCGTATTTTGATACTTTATTATAACAAATTGTATCGTATTCGGATAACATAGAGCATAATAGCCATATGATTTAACCATTTTCTGAAAAACAAACAATTTATGCTTGACAGTTAATTCAGTGTACGATATGATGCTAAGAAATCTTAAAATTTAATAAAATGATTCTTATCCAGAGTCGGGGGAGGAACTGGTCCTATAATCCCGCAGCAACCATTACTTGATAGTAATAAGGTGCTAATTCCAGCAAGCATTCGCTTGAAAGATGAGAAAGTGTGTAATGAAAAAAACCTCTTCCTCATCGGGAGAGGTTTTTTCGTTCTAAATGATTGGTAGGAACCGATTATTTGATAAAGATCGGCCAAAAACCAAGTAAATATATAGGGTAAATATGTTTAATCACGGGAGGTGAATAAAAGAGCAATGCCCTACTTTAATGACTGACCTACTAATTCATTACAAAAAATTTATAGGAGAGATTACATTGACAAAAACGGACAGCTTATATAAAAAATCGTATTTTGGCCGGATTACTGAATTAAAGGAATATGCACCGGAGGCATTTCAATCCTTTTTGCATTTAATGACAAGGCATTGACCGAGGGGGGTTTGTCGGTAAAAACGAAGGAATTGATTGCCGTTGCAGTGGCACACATTACTGGATGTCCGTACTGTATTGATTTACATGTGGGGAATGCGAAGAAAAATGATGCTGACAAAGAGGAAGTAGCGGAGGCTATTTTCGTGGCAACGGCATTGAAGGCAGGTTCGGCAGCCGCCCACGGTGTGAACGCCCTGAATGCATTTGATGGGGAAAGAGATGAGGAGCTATATAAAGCATCCTATTTCAAAAGGTTGAAGGAATTTGATCAACTCAATGGCGATACATTCAAGGCATTCGCTGCTTTTGATCAGAAGTCCATCACTGCAGGTAAGCTGACTGAAAAAGAAAAAGAATTAATTGCGGTGGCATCAGCACATACCACAGGCTGTGCTTATTGCATCGATTTGCATACGAAAAATGCCAAAAATCGGGAGCAAGTTTAAAGGAAATATCTGAAGCTATTTTTGTGGCAGTGGCTTTAAAAGCGGGATCAGCCATTGCACATAGTGTGAATGCTTTAAATGCTTACGATGAGGCATAAGTCACCGGGAAGCACCAATAAAAACAATAGAAAAGGAGTACTGATCAATGACAAAACAAATTCACTTAAATGGATTTATCCAAAATTCACCTTCCCCCCACTCAATGGGATTATGGAAACATGAAAAGGATCAGGGGGTAAATCATAACCACTTGTCATATTGGACAGAAACAGCAAAATTTTGGAACGCGGGAAATTTGATGCAATGTTTATCGCTGATGTACTTGGAACGTACAGTGTATATGGAAATAGCCATGAAGCAGCTGCTCAGCATGCTGTCCAACTCCCAGCTCATGACCCGCTAAGTCCGATTTCTGCTATGGCTGCTGTAACGGAACATCTAGGCTTTGCGCCAACGATTTCTGCTACCTATGCACAGCCATATGCACTGGCACGACAATTATCAACGCTCGATCATTTAACGGAGGGAAGAGTCGCTTGGAATGTGGTGACATCTTACTTGGAAAGCGAAGCAGTCAATCTCGGACTTTCCGGCCGTCTTCCCAAGGAACTCCGCTATGATCGTGCAGATGAGTTTCTGGAAGTCGTCTATAAACTTTGGGAACATAGCTGGAAAGATGATGCTGTTGTTTATGATAGAGAAACTGATACATTTGCACACCCTGAAAAGGTTCGGCTGATTAAGCATGAAGGTGAATTCTTCAATGTACCGGGTCCGCATTTGGTCGAACCTTCGCCCCAGCGTACACCGGTTCTGTTCCAAGCAGGAGCTTCACCAAAAGGGCGAAATTTTGCAGCCAAACATGCTGAAGCTGTTTTTACCAAAAATCATTCACTGGATGCATTAAAGGCCTATGTTGCAGACATCCGAAAACGAACACAGGAACAGGGAAGATACCCGGAGGATGTTCTCATTTTTCCGATGATCCTGCCGATTATCGGGTCGACGGAAGAAGAAGCGTATACGAAATATGAAGATTTGACTAATCATGTCAGCTATGAAGGAACAGCTTCTCTGCTGTCCGGACATACGGGAATTGATTTTTCTCAATACGATCCAGATCAGTATATTGAAAATATCGAAACAGAAGCGGTTCAGGGAAATCTGGATATGTATACGAAAGATCCGAATAAGAAATGGACATTGCGGGAGGCCATCAAAAATCATGGGCTTGGGAATGGTACCGTGAAGTTTATTGGGACGCCTGAACAGATTGCAGATCGAATCGAGGAATGGGCTATTGAAAGCGATGTCGATGGTTTCAATATCGCACAGACCTACTCGCCGGAGACGTTTCGGGAGTTTGTGGATTTTGTTGTGCCTGAACTACAGAAACGCGGCATTTACCGGACGGAATATGAAGGAAAGACACTAAGGGAGAATATGTTTGGAAAAGGGCGAACCCATCTGCCTCGCAATCATCCAGCGAGAAATCTGGGCAGCTTGCAGTCGAATTAAAGAGGGGAGTGCCCCCTCTTTTACTGATAAATGAAATTGCACACGTGGAGGAGGTCAGAATTGAGTACAATTACGTTGTATACATGGATTGGGTTTGCCATATTTTTAGTTGTCATGTTCGTCCTTGGTTTTGTAAGTGCCAGAAAAACGAGAAGTGTCAGCGACTTTGCAACTGGTGGGGGAGGATTGGGACCGTACGTACTTGGTCTATCTTTTGCCGCAACTTATTTAAGTGCTGCTACTTTTCTTGGGTATCCAGGCTGGACCCATGATTGGGGGATTGTCCACCCTTTGGCTGTTTCTGGCAATGATTGGCGGTGGGCCGATAGGGGTGATGATGGTCGCCAAAAAGGTGAGGAAACTGAATACGAAGCAAAAGTCACTCTCCCTTCCGGACTGGCTCGGTGATTTTTATAATAGTGATATTTTAAGAGTGGGAACAGGGCTGATTCTACTTTTCAACATTTTTTTATATAGCCGGTCAGTTTGTGGCAGGTGCGCGGATTTTTGAACATCTTCTAGGAATGTCCTACACAAGTGGGTTGATATTCATTACAGCTATTGTTGTTCTTTATGTGTTTGTAGGTGGTGCCTTTGCCGATATCTACACAGATGCCGTCCAGGCAGTCATGATGGCGATTGCTGGTCTTGCTATATTTATTTCCGGTATTGTAATTTTCTGGGATGGGGGCATTACGGCAACATTTACCAGCATTGCGGGTAGTCTCAGTGCTCAGGATTGGAATTTAGTGAAGGTATTTAATCCTAGTTCGGCTCATTTTTATTCTGTAGGTGCGGTATCCGGTGCCATCATTATTCAGTGGGCCTTTGCCTCCGCGCCGCATTTGTTCAACAAAGTGCTTGGTCTGAAAAGTGAAAAGGATCTTGGAAAAATGATTGCTACCTATGTTATAACGGCTGCTTTCTGCTTACTTGTTCTTTTTGGGGGATTATATAGCAGAGTGGCACTTGGCGGTAATGTGGTGGAAGCTGACCTGGCATTAATGGAATATGCAGTTTGGGCTTTCCCCGCGATTATTGTAGCGGTTTTCGGCGTGGTGATTCTTGCTGCGGCTATGTCGACAACAGATGGAATATTCGTTTCCATTTCTACCGTATTTGCCAATGATATTTTCCTGAAATTCCTCGTCAAAAGGGGAATTATCAACATCAGTGATGAAAAGGCACAGAAAATTGCCCTGCAAATCAGCCGTCTGGCAGTTCCTTTGGTGGGCTTGGCTGCATTTTTAATTGTACTACAGCCCCCTGTTTATATGGGCGATGTCATGTGGATTGGGATTTCCGGTGTAGCTGCGGGAACGATGGGACCCATTTTATATGCTATCTATAGTAAGAAAAAAGCACCTGCTAGAGCGGCAGAACTGTCGATGATTGTCGGTTTGCTTTCCTATCTCATCATCTACTTTAGTGGCATTGTTCCAAGTACGATGTCGGCGGGAGCGCTGGCTACCTTTATTGGTATTGCAACGATAGTGATTCTGGCACGAGTACTGAAAAAAACTCATGTAACGGAAAGTAGAAAAGTAGAAAACATTCGTACACAGGCAAATTAGGGAAAGGATGATTTGGATGTTTGTTAATTCAATGCTTTCTATATGGCTGTATGGCGTTATCGTTAGTTTCATTATCACTGGTTTCTCACTTTGGAAATGGTATTTCGGAAAGTAGGGGGGCGAAGAAACGCGACGGACTGTACTAGGTACCATCAAAGAACGAAAGAGAATGGAGGGGGTTCACGATGACAAATACAAAACTGAAACATTGAAGAATTATATAGGTGGGGAGTGGGTTGAAGTAAATTCGGAAAGCACAGAGGAAGTTGTCAACCCGGCAACCGGGGAATTACTTGCCCGTGTTCCGATCTCCTCGAAGGAAGATGTGGATCAGGCTGTGAGAGTAGCTACCGAAGCCTTTCACGAATGGAAAGAAGTTCCTGTTCCGAAACGGGCGCGTATTTTATTTAAGTATCAGCAATTGCTTGTTGACCACTGGGATGAGCTGGCGGAAATCGTAACAATTGAAAACGGAAAAAGTTTTAAAGAAGCAAAGGGAGAGGTACAGCGAGGAATTGAAAACGTTGAATTTGCCGCAGGAGCACCTTCCTTGATGATGGGAGAACAACTTCCGTCCATTGCAGAGGGGCTGGAATCAGGCGTTTATCGCTATCCAATTGGCGTCATTGGCGGAATTACCCCCATTTAATTTTCCAATGATGGTCCCGGCTTGGATGTTTCCAATGGCCATTGTCACTGGTAATACATTTATCTTGAAACCATCGGAGCGCACGCCTTTATTGGCCAATCGATTAGCTGAATTTCTGGAGAAAGCAGGACTGCCAAAAGGGGTATTCAATATTGTACACGGGGCACATGATGTGGTAAATGGTTTATTGGATCATGAGAATGTTGCGGCTATCTCCTTTGTCGGTTCCCAGCCAGTTGCCGAATATGTTTATAAACGAGGAACAGACAATCTGAAGCGTGTGCAGGCACTTGCTGGGGCAAAAAATCACTCGATTGTACTGAAAGATGCGAATATGGAAAATGCAGTAACCCAAATTCTGAATGCTGCATTTGGTTCGGCAGGTGAACGTTGCATGGCCGCCTCGGTCGTTGCTGTGGAGGAAACGGTCGCGGATGAATTCATATTTTTGCTACATCAAAAAGCCGATGAAGTCAAAATCGGCAATGGTTTGGATGAAGGGGTCTTTCTCGGCCCCGTCATCCGTGAGAGCCATAAGGAGTGGACCCTTCAATATATTGAAACCGGGGAAAAAGAAGGCGCCAAGCTGGTACGCGATGGACGGAAAGATGAAAATGCCAAAGGGGAAGGCTATTTGTCGGACCGACGATCTTTGATCATGTGAGCAGTAACATGAAAAATTTGGCAGGATGAAATTTTTGCCCCTATTTTATCAATTGTTAGGGTGGAAGACCTGGATGGGGCGATTGCATTAACAAATAAATCTCCTTTCGCAATGGTGCATGTATATTTACCAATGATGGCGGCAAAGTCCGGCAATTCCGTGAAACCATTGATGCCGGTATGCTTGGTGTGAATATTGGTGTACCGGCACCAATGGCTTTCTTTCCATTTTCCGGCTGGAAGGATTCCTTTTACGGTGATTTACATGCTAACGGGAAAGACGGCCTAAATTTCTATACACGTAAAAAAGTTATCACTACTCGATGGGTATAAGCAGTACAGAAGTTTTACCGGCTTTAGAGAAATATACAGCAAAAGATTAGGGGGAAGATAGCATGAAGATTGTTGGGTTATCCGGTTCAAGGGTTGGTTCGAAAACAAGAACAGCCATGGAGTATACTATTAAAGCAGCCGCTGAAAAATATCCCTATGCGCAAACGACATTAATTGATTTAGCGGACTATGATGTTCAGTTTAGTGATGGGCGTCACTACAAGGAATATCAGGGCGATACAAAATATGTAGCGCAAATAATTATGGAAGCGGATGCTTTAATTATTGGAACACCTATTTTTCAGGCGTCCATACCAGCTACATTGAAGAATATATTTGATTTACTTCCAGCAAACGCATTGCAAGGTAAAGTAGTCAGCATGCTTGTGACAGCAGGTTCATCAAAGCATTACTTAATTGTGGAACAGCAATTAAAACCAATCCTCAGTTACATGAAGGCACAAGTGGTTCAGACATATGTATTTATCGAAGGGAAGGATTTTGATCGAAAGGAAATAACAAATGAGGATGTGCTCTTCCGGATTGATCGCTTGGTTGAAGATACAATAGTTTTAATGGAAACATATACGAAAGTTTGTGAAAAGAAAGAAGCAGTCTATGACTTTTAGTATATAGTACAGATGAGTGGGTGTGCTATTCCACGGTTGTCTAAAAACAACAAAGTTCACGAAAACAGCTATGTTGGGAAAGGGGTCGATAAGGATTGCGTGTACAATAAAATTATGAATACGAATAGCTGACTGCACCTAGACAAACACAAATATGGTTTTCCTTTTCAACGTGACTATGGCGCGATGTGAATTTTAATGAAGGACTATAACAATAATGTTTACTTCAGAGAATGATTTAGAAATTTCCCGCGTAGATGGTGCCTTCGCGGGAAAGTATTTTGTATATAAGGACTGCAAACAAGCATTTCCAGCCATTGATTCTTTCTTTTTAAAAGTTTGTTCACTATTAGTCATTCTGCTATACTATCATTAGAAATGCCTCTTTGTAAGTCTTCACATACC
>BBCA01000037.1 GCA_001311805.1 Lentibacillus juripiscarius JCM 12147
GGCAGATAACCTAACCCTCATGGCCACCTTTTGGTAACTAGCACCATTTTGTACTTTATTTAATAGGGCCACTTACTCCAAAACACCAAATTAAAAGATAACAACACAAGCGGAAAGGATGTACCAATTCCAAATATGGAAGGGAGGATGACACCATAGGATGTTTACGTAGGATTGGAAACATTTGTGATAAAGCACTGTGGACTTCTTGCCCCAATTGCCAAATAATAATCCCGAGTGTAGAAAATACGACAATCTTCCCTAATATAAATAAGAGTAACCTGTATCCAGGGAACCTTATCTACTAAAGATTTATTCCCATAAATAGTAATTGAACTAATATTACCTGTAAGCTGACGCGGGGCAACTGCTCCAACTACACCTAGGAAAAAAGCGAATAGTATCGGTATATGTTCGAATCCATATGCCAGTCCATGAATTGGTCCACTTAACAAACCGCTAATTGGATTAAAAAGGTCAAACATTTTCATTCAACTCACTATGGTTTAATTTACTTTTCCATTCTCTAAAATTTGATCCCAAGATTCTGCACCATCTTTTGTTATATAGGCCTGCCCTTTTGTTGTATAGATAGCAAACTCCTGATTATCTTGTGGGTTTTGAGCAATATAAACAGGCCCGTCCTCTGTTAGATCGGGTAAATTGATTGTTTCTTGTTTACCACTTTCAATATTATATTTAACTAGGGATGGAGAAGTGCTATAGCTTGCATAGTATAAATTTTCTTCGTTAAAAAATACTGCCGTTCCTTGTACTGCTTCTGTGATTATTTGAAAATTTGATCCTCCATCATTTGAAACAAAAACACCATTGTTGTTGCTACTGCAAAGTGGTTTGAGTCGGAAGGATGGATGGCCAAAGCAAATATTTCACCTTCTAATCCAGAAGCATTCACACTTTCCCATGATTCACCCTCATCCTGACTTTTGTAGAAACCCTGTTCTAACTTCGAATTTTTGCTGGGTTCATGACAAAGATATCATGACTATTATAACCTACTGCCATTGCATGAAAATCCGTTTCCCCTTCAAACTTAAGACTTTCCAATGTTTTACCACCATCAAAGCTACGCTGTATGCCGATTGGGTTAGGTAAATCTGAATCCTCTCCCGGATGACCTGATGTGTAAAAACCTTCATCTACCGCATTAAATCCCATATAATCATTAAAATTATTTGAGGTTTTAAACCATTCATCTTCACGATAAATCTTTAATCCAGTATGGGAAGCAAAATACAATCCATTATCATTTCCAGCATAACCCATACCATGAACATGTTCTATAGAACCGTCAAAAGGGACTTCGAATGCTGCTTCTTTGTTACCATCATTACTACTACATCCTGCTATCAGTAAACCTGAAAAAATTGTTACAGTAATCATTGCTTTTTTTATCATTTAAACTTATCCTCCGCCTCATTATAATACTTTCTCACCTTGATTGTTGAGAAAGATAATCCTATATTACCATACAAAATAAGCACCATTTTGTGCAGCATTCGTTTTATTCTTTTACAATTGATTTTAATTGTTCATACTCTGATTCATCTATCTCACCTTTTACGTCCTCAATTAACATAATTTAGACTGTATTCAATTTATTCAATATATAATGTTATTTACATTCTTGCGGTAAACAAAACTAAGGAATCATACCGCCTATACCATACTTCTCCTGCTTCTTGATTTTTATCTAATATGAGAAAAGAACGATTAGATTGCTTTAAGCAATAACCCATTATTAATCCTGCTTGTCCTGCACCAATGACTATAGTGTGGAACATAATTATCACAAGGTACACATTACAAAGCATATTAAACATCATTATCGTTAAATCCATATTAAAAACCAGTCCATCCACCAAAAGGTGGTTTGTTAAAAATGAAATAATCCTCGTCATCCAGTCAAAGTATAGTACAATTCCCATTACAACCATTATATAGCCACCTATTTTCATAATGCGGTTACTATATTTGTTAATCCATTTAACTTTCCCAATAAAGAAAGTTAGAAGGAGAAATGGAATTGAAAACCCTATTACATACCACATCATGTAAAATAATGCAGCACTCGGGTTTGTCATACCCAATGCAATTACAGCAGCTAAAATTGGCCCTGTACATGGAGTCCATCCAGCTGCAAACCCCATCCCAATCAAAACGGTCCCTAGATAACCTGATGGTTTTCTTTTAAACTTAATCCTTTTATCCGTCATAAGAAAATCTAGCTTTAGAATACCCGTAATTACGAGCCCGAAAAAGAAAATTAGAACGGCCCCTATTTGTCGTAAGAACTCCTTATTTTGAATGAACAGAGAACCTATGAAAGAACCAGATAATCCTAACACTAAAAATATAACGGAAAATCCAACTAAGAAAAAACGGAATGCAGTATTGTAACTTTTCGAACACTTTTATTATTATTTAAGTCATCAACGGACATTCCAGTTATGTAAGACAGAAAAGCTGGATAAATAGGCAACGTACAGGGTGAAAGAAAAGATAACAAACCAGCTCCGAATGCAAATAAAATATTTAAATCCTGCATAAGAGTATCTCCCTTTAAAACTCATGGTTTAATCAAGTTCATATATTCTTTTACGTCTTGTTGAGTCATACTTCCTGTAATGATTTTCACTACTTTGCCGTTTTTGTCAATTAAATAAGTTGTAGGTATAGGACCAATGCCATACAGCTCTGTTACTTCTCCACCCCTATCCATCAGAATTGGGAAGGTTAACCCAAATTTATCAACAAAGTTTCTGACTACTAAATTGGATTCCTCAATGTTAACTGCAAGAATCTCAACACCCTGTTCTTTAAAGACTTTATATGCATTTTCCATATAAGGCATTTCTGTTTCACAAGGTTTGCACCAAGTACCCCAGAAGTTTAAAAACACCCCTTTCCCCCTGTAATCTTTTAATTGGACACGTTCACCCTGAAGTGTTTCTAAGGAGAAATTTGGAGCATCATCACCTTTTGATACGTTATATTGCTCTTTGAAGATGTTTAAATAAAGTGCATATATGACGGCTGACAGCATTATTAGCAATAAAATATTCTAAAGTACTTTCTTCTTTTTCTTTTTCTTTCTCTATTCACCTTTGTTTCACCTCACTAATTGGCTAATTATTGATTTACTAGAAAAACTGTTCATTTAGAACAGTCTTTCCCGTTTATCCCTTGACTTTTAACTTTTAATAGGCGTAATGCATGCATTTAGAATTACAATTAGAGTAGTTCCTCTATCGCTTAATACAGCTAAACAAAGTGTAAGCCCCCCGAATATAAGAATTAATGCAATAAATTTTACAATTAAGGTAAGCAAGAGCCCCTAATGGATGAAGTTCCTCTTTATGCGTACGAATGAAGACCCGCTAATAGCAAGTTAACCGCAATCAAATTGAACATGATAATCGCGAATCCGCCGACAGCAAGCCATGCAGATTTCTCACCATGCCACCCCCGTGAAAGGCGCAAGTGTAAAAATGCCGCATAAAAGAGCCATGTGACCAGTGCCCATACTTCTTTAGGGTCCCATCCCCAGAATCGGTCCCAGGCAATTTGTGCCCAAATGGATGCAAAGATTATACCGCCAAGTGTAAATACCGGAAATCCGATGGCAACTGCTCTGTACGATATTTCATCAAGCATATCCGGTTTGGCCTTTTGCAGAAACGGCCGGATAGCAGCGCCAATACGCTTGCGCAGAATTATCCTGGCCAAACCGTATAATACTAACCCGGTCAGCACAGACCAAATAATCGTGTTAAATTTCCTTGCCGCATCGACACCTTTCATCCAGCCTGGCGCATCAAACAAGGGATTCATCCGGTCACCTGTGATTAGTTTCCCCTCATTTGGGCCTGCTATCGGAGGCAGATGGTAATCAGTTTTTACTGTTTGTCCGTTATAGGAATATTCAAATTCAGCAGAGTATCCGGTTATATTAAATGCAACAGAAATGATACTGAAGCCTGCAAATATAAACAGGCATAGCAAAATTGCCTCCAGCCAAGTAGTACGCTTGCTGCTGACCGACTGATCAATTTGTCTAATCAAGTAAATTAGTCCTGCGACAAAACTTATGGATAAAATGGCCTCACCCAGGGAAACGGTTGTTACATGGATGTACAGCCAGTGACTCTGCAATGACGGTACGAGTGGTGCAATTTCGGTCGGAAACATGCTTGCATAGGCAATAACTATGATTGCAATCGGCAATGCAAACAAGCCTAAAATATTAAGTCGATAGATGAAGTAGATGATGATGAATGCAAAGACAAGTCCCATACCGAAAAATGTCATGAATTCAAATAAGTTACTCACCGGAGCATGTCCGCTTGCCATCCACCTTGTAATAAAGTAGACGAGCTGCGCTAGAAATCCAATAATTGTTATAGTAATTCCAATATTCCCGCTGACACTTTTCTTTGTATCCTCTTTTTTCCTTTAATGGTCGCACCAAAGAAAAGGGTAGCGACCAAATAAAGAATAAACGCCGTATATAGCATGGTACTGCTGATGCTGATTAGTGAATCCATTCATATCCTCCTCCGAATCCGTCCGAATTTTTATTCCAGTTCCTGCTGGTCATCAACCATGTTTACATTGGTGTCGGAAATAATCTGTTCAATATCTTTTTTCAGACCGAACCAATTTTTATTTGTATGACCCGCGATCATCATGCCTTCTCCATTCGGATGCAGCCAAATTCTGCGATGATGCCAATACATGCCTTGAATAACACCAATCATGAAAATAGCAGCACCGATGATGAACAATGGCAATGTGTGGTCACGCCGGACGGTCAGTCCACTTGCATATCTTGTTTCAAAATCCTGAATACCCAATTTGTAATCATTTTCGTCGGTTGCATCAACATTTTTTCCGATGCCGACGAAGCTCATCTCAGGTTCTTCATTTCCCCCAGGAGGATGTACCGAGAAAACAAATGCAGGATTTCTTGGGTAATTTGTCTTGGATGCCGGTTCTGCATCGTCCAGCTCATAATCCGGGTAGTATTGACTAACAACAACACGGAATCCACTGTCCAATTTGTATTCATCTTTTGGCTCCGTCAAGTCAATCGTGAATGAACCGAGTGCCTTTTCATCAGGGTCTTCTTTTCGATGAACCTTAAAGGTCATGCTTTTGAATTCATTTTGCTGATAGCCGGCTTGGTAAAGCGTGTAACCGTCAAATTTCAGCGGATGATTCATGCGTATTTCTTCTTCTTTTACTTTCTCCAGCTTTGGATCAGCGCCTGCTACACTTTCCCCTGTTTCCTTATAGATAACAGCATTTGTCTGATAATTTTTGGCTACTTCTCCCTCTTGCGCAATTGCTTCCCTGAATCTTTCATCGTCCTTATCATACGTTTCCAAAATGAATTGTTTATTTTTGATGTAGTATTCCCCTTCTGTTCCAGGGATGACAGTCTGTTCACCTTCCCTGACCCAGACATACTCGTCAAGATACATAAAGGGCGTAAAACGCAGCAGTGCTGCAATCAGGACGATAATAAGACCAATGTGATTTACGTATGGCCCCCAGCGGGAAAAAACGCCCTTTTTCTGCTAATACATGACCATTTTCTTCATGCACTTTATAGCGCTGTTTCCGCAAACCGGAAAACAATTTGCTTTTTTCACTTACCGTTACTTGATCCGTTTCACTAAAAAGGCGCTGCCGTTTAATGAACGTTGCATGCCGCTTCGGTTTCTGCATTTTCAGCGCCTTGTAAAGCGGAACAAAGCGATCAATGCTGCAGATAATCAGAGAAATACCGATAAGTGCAATCAGTAGCATGTACCACCATGAACCGTACAAATTATGGAAGCCGAGCTGATAGTAAATTTGCCCGAGCATTCCATACCGTGCCTCATAAAAAAACAGCCGGATCCCTAGAAACGGCATTTGCCGGTATGTACTGTTCCTGCGGGAAAATGGTTCCAATGGCCGAGGCAACCAAAGCCAGAACAATCAGCCAGACCCCGATTTTTACCGAGGAAAAGAAATTCCATGTTTTATCAACAATCGATTTATTGTATGTCTGTGATCGGCGGGCACTTCCGTCATATCGCATATTGAGCAATTTGCGTTTATCATTGCCATCGATATGCTGGTTTTCTTCCACTGGTTTGCCGCATGCCTCACAAAGCACTGTGCCCTCCGGATTCACGTGTCCACATTCACATTTAATTTTATTCATTTGTATCCCCCGCATAATTGTGTTCAAAAATTATCCACGGTTAAACCTTTTATAAATAACCTTCTAATCAGTTTTAAAGCACCATTAACACCTTTTGACCACTTCACCTCATGGATTATAAAAACCATAGTGGGAATAGGTCCTATTCCGTACTTGACCAGCAATATTAAACATACTGATCTGTGAGTTGAAAAGATGACCAATCTGTTGCGTCTACACTACACTAACTACAACAATTTCAATCCCTTTATCTTTGTACTCAGGACCTGGAATTGAGAAGAACATTCCTGAAATTTAACCTTTATAGATTATAGTCATAAAATATGTAGATTTTGTGAGGGAATGATTTTTCTCATATTCCGTACCATTTGTAGCCCACATTAATGCAACAATAAACCCAACAATCCTTTTTGGTGTTGGGTTCTCTCTTAATAAAGAAAAATAACTAAAAGTGACGAGAGTAATTTGACAACTTTGTGAATATAGATAAAAGCAATCCCTTACAAAAGGATTTTTTATTAAAATCGACTTGATGGCTCTATTAGAACTAGCGTGTCACGGTTCAAATGAAATGGCACCCATCACATTTTCCATAGTGGAGTTAATACACCCTTTGTTTTTCCTAAAAACGCTTGAATCCTCCTAACACGCTTGAACAGCAAAATTTTAGCATCTGGTTTGCTCATTTGTTGAATTTCCTCCAAGCGGTCTCATTACCATATCGTAAATTGACAGAAACCATTTTTCCATTAATCATTCACCTCTGAAGGAGCCATAAAAATCAGGCCCCAATTTGGGGCCTTATTAATGAAGGGGGATTGCAAAAAGTTACTTATCTTCTTTTTATCACTATAGGACTCCATGAAATCACCGCAGCCGTTCATCATCTTTTGCCCTTCAGGTGAATTCATTGCTTCCATCATTTGAGACATGTTTCCATTTTCCATCATGTTCATCATTCCGTTGCCATTGCCATTCATCATGTTACCCATTCCATTGTTATCTGGTTCTTGGGCAAATGCTGTTGTTCCTATTACTAATAAAGCGGCAAAGGCAAACGATAATGCAAATGGCACTTTTTCAGTTTCATGTCTTCATCTCCTTTCTACTCATTAATACTAGGACATCTTTAGTATAGACAACAAATTTGTAGAATTTGTGAGGATAAAAGAATTTTTAATCTTTATTTCTTAAAACAGTCTTTTTAGCTTCAAATTCTTGATCATCAATTTCCCCGCGTGCATATCTTTCTTTAAGAATTTCTATTGATGAATCTTCTTTCTTTTCAAAGGGTTTCATTATTAATAAGACTACTCCATATATTAAAAATCCCAGCACAATAATCCAAATTACCATGTTTAGAATCATGCCTCCACCCATCATAGACATCATAGTTACTACCTCCATCATTTTTAATAGCAGTTTTTATCATTAGTTTCTTTCACGTTTGCCTTCACTTATTCCTACGTTTCTTGAGAAATACAAAATATACAATCCCTATAATTAAGATTGGTAAACACATCCATAAACAAAGATGCAGGAACGTTTTCAGATAGGGCTCTATGGATTCAGTCCTCAACATCGTTGTAGCAGAAACAGTAAGGCACATTAAGCCCATTGCAATCAATAGTGCGGCGATTAACCATTCTATCTTTTTCATATTGCCTCCTTACTCAGCTACAGGGAAACTTAGCTGAAATCTCGTTCCTTTTCCTACTTGGCTACTCACCGAAATAGTCCCATTTTGCAGTTCAACCAAATTCCTTACAATGGACAATCCTAATCCTGTTCCACCAAGTTTTCTTGAGCGGGACTTTTCAACACGGTGAAAACGTTCAAAAACAAGTGGAAGATCTTTTTCAGGAATTCCAACACCCGTGTCCTCAATGATTACATGTACTTTGTTACCTGCATTCCATACGTTAACACTGACGGATCCTTTTTCTGTATATCGAACCGCATTCCCCAGCAGGTTTGTAAAAATTTGTTCTAAACGGATACCATCAGCCTCGATATAAGGAACATTCTCATCGATTTGGGTTTTTAACGTCAGCCCTTTCTTTTCGAAATCCATTTTGACTTTCAAAAGGGCATTTTCTAACACTTCTGTAAGGTCGATAGTAGACATTTGAAGGTCAATTTTGCCTTCTTCCATTTTGGATAAATCAAACAAATCATTGATTAATCTGACCATCCGCTCGGTTTCATTTTCAATGATATTCAAATAATGAAGCCTTTCTCCCTCTGTTCGGTAAAGACCCTGTTTTAACACGTGAGCATATCCTTTCAGGTATGATATCGGTGTACGCAATTCGTGCGATATATTTGCAAAAACTCTCTTCGGTTAGATCGGTATCTATTCGTTTCTAGTGCAAGATCGTTAATTGCTTTTCCTAATGAACCTATTTCATCGTTTGAAGGAATACTTACCTGTATGTCTAAATTCCCCTTTGCAATTTCGCGAGTTGCCTGTTCCATCTCTAAAAGCGGATCTGACATTTTCTTAGACAGTAAAAATGTGAAACCAAGTGCTAAGAATAACGCACCAACTGCCGACAATATTAATAAATCCCTGATTTTATTAACAGGTTCCTTAACATCATTGATGGAAGCCAATACAAAGAATACGCCCTTAAATGTATCCGATTGGATGATAGGATAGCCCGAACCAAGATACCTGCTCTCTGTTCTTGAATCACTAAACCTTTTTGAATAGGCTCCCCTTTCGATAACAGGCCTATATCTTTACTGGACAGATTCTCTATTTTTATCCCGGAGTCTGCTATGACCTTTCCATTAGCATTAATAATATAACTTCTTTGTTGGTTAAGTCAGCCAGTGTTTTAAACATATTTAAATATTTCTCATTTTTAAGAGAAGTAATGGTAAGAGCATACTTTTGAGATAGTTCATCTACCTCTTGTTGAACTTGATTATAATAGAAACTGGTAAAGATTTGATTCGCAACATATCCAAGAGGTAACAACACGACTAAAAATAAGACCATTATGGTTCCACCGAGTTTTAGAACAATTTTATTCATATCATGTTTGATCCTCTTGTGTATTAAATTTGTATCCTACACCCCAAACCGTTTTGATTGGATTAAAGGACAGTCCTGCTTTTCGAAGTTTTTCCCGGATATTTTTCACATGTGTATCAATCGCTCTCAAATCACGAATCTCATCGGAGTCCCAAATTCTATCTAATAATATCTCACGAGTAAATACCCTTCTGGGTTGACTCGCTGCTGAATAAAGAATATCAAATTCTTTTGGCGTTAACTCAACTGGAGTGTCTTCAACCTTGACTTCTCTACTTTCACTGTCGATTGATAAATCTCCAAAGTATGTTATAGTTCCATTGGTTTCCTCTTTTTTAACATTCACCCGGCGAAGCAAGGCATTAACACGGGCAACTAATTCCTCCGGAGCAAATGGTTTTATCAGGTAATCATCAGCACCAAGATTCAAGCCATGAACTCGATCCTTAATATCATTTCGAGCAGTCAACATCAAGATGGGCATTCGTTCATTCTTACGAATGGTTGAACAAACTTCCCATCCGTCAATATCTGGTAACATGATGTCTAAAACCATTAAATCATAAGGGATTTGTTCAGCCATTTGTATAGCTTCATTTCCATCTACTGCTTCATCAACCTGAAAATTCTCCTTTGATAAATAAATCTTAATTAAATTTCTCATGTTCCATTCATCATCAACAACTAGAATTTTACTGCTCATATACAACCCTCATTTTTTTGATTGCATCATTCATTTTAGTTGAAAAATTTGTATTATCTGTGAGGTTTCTAATTAATCTCTATTCATTTTTCTAAATTATAACAATTATACTCGTAGGGCACATTGTACTTCCTATAGTATAGAGTAGAGGCTGTCCTAAAAAGTTGGTTAAATTCATTTCCTGGACAGCCCCTCCCTTAGTCTTCCATATTCCTCAAATAACGAACAATAGCACTTATTTCTTTTTAGTTAGCTCCCTAATTCCACCAGTCCCTTTTAAAGACGGCCCCATCGCTGTATCAGACCTTCCATATGCAATCGTATCCCATAGAAATTCATCCGATACTTGTTCAAGAAACGCTTTATTCACCACTGATGGTCCTACGCCTTTACCATGACAAGAAAGGCAATTATTTTTGTATAGTTTGCGTCCAAGATTTGGATCACCTGTGATTTTATCTGGTGTTTCCATCTCAACGTTTTGTTTATGCCAAGACCTCATATACAATACAACATCTCCTATTTGTTCCCCAGTCAAATTTCCTCCATAGTCAACGTGAAAAGAAGGCATTTTAGTCCCCTTACGTCCTTCTGAAATGACTCCCTTTAACAATTCATCTGATGCTAACGTTAAAAACTCCTGATTGTTAAGGGTAGTGGCAGTATTCATTTTCCTGCCGCGTCCATTTTCACCATGACATTGCATACAATTTTGTTCATAGATTTCTTCTCCACTTTCGACGGAAGACTTCACGAAAGGATCAGTAAACGTATAATTATATACAATCAGCAAAATGAAAAATACAGCTACAACAAAAGAATAATGATGATCTTTTTGTTTAACATAGTTGCACCTCTTTACTACATCGTTTTTTCGGGCATTGGCGTCTCGGTTGACGGACCATAACTTCCAAATTTATCATCAATGTAATTTCTGATATCGTATAAAGAGTTTCCTTCTTCATATAAAGCAATCGATTCTCTGGCAATGGAGTTGCAAATATCACAATTTAACCCCATTTTATCCCATGTTACATTTTTCTCACTATGTTCTTTTATAAAACAATTATAGTTACTTTTGTGACCTTGATTGACACATCCACAAAACAAGGCATGTATTGTAACACATCCGCATATTGGTAGCTTAAAGCATAGTTTTCTTGAACGAGAGCGGGACGAGCCGCTACAAATGAAGGTAATTCAATATCAACTCCTTTTGCCTTGCTTGAAAGCATAGAAACCGTTTCCTCTGACGGTCCATCAATAATGGATTCCCCGGATTCTTTCTTATTACTGCAGCCTACAAGGGTAATTAACATTATTGTGATGCCTAAAAAGATAATCCTTTTCATTATGGTTCCTCCAAACTTATTAGCTAGAGTAAAAAACGTATAGCTTAGAAAATTGCTTATGGTATACTAAAGTATGATACATATAATTTCTCCAACAAAAGTACAATATAGAAACATTATTTATTTTATTAATTAAATGTGTGGAATTTGTGAGGATTTATAATTGGACGGATTATAAGCCGAATATTTAGGTTTAATAAGACCAATCAGTCAGTTTATACTTAACGACGTTGGCAAAAAATTCTCCAATTGCACTGGACTATGCAACCTTTCCGCATGAATCGCTAATTGCTTTAGTATTGATAATTGGAATTACTACTACTATCATTTATATCGTATTTGATTTTAAAGATAGTCCCCTTTCCTGTACTAAAAATGACCGAACGGTGTGCCAACACCAAACGGTCGAGTGCAACAGCCCTTCAAGGGGCGCGGCTCACAACAAGGAGAATAACCACCTAGTTGCTTACCAGGCTTACAGGGTGGTTATTTTTTGTGTTTGACAACACCACCAACTTTACAAATGCATTCATTAAAATTTTCTAACCTACGATGTTTAACCAGCCAGCACAACAGGATAACTTTGAAACATCTTTATCAAACGTAAGGGCAGCCAATTTTAACCCTTCTGCCATTGTTAAATATGGTGCAAGACTCTCATGCAAATCTTCCACAGTTAAACTAAATTTAACTGCTAGCGTAGCCGCATAAATAACATCTCCAGCATTTTCGGCCACTACATGAACACCTAATACCTTTAATGTTTCCGCATCTGCTACTAATTTAAATACACCTGTCTTTTCATGGTTTACAATCGCTCTTGGAACAGCATCTAAAGGTAATACAGATTTTTTTACTCGTACCCTTTTTGTCCGCCTGTTCTTTCGTTAACCCAACCGTTGCAATCGAAGGATTTGTGAATGTAACACCCGGTACAACGGACAAATCTAATTTCGTTTTAAGCCACCAATAGCATTATCAGCGATAATTCCACCTTCGTAAGCTGCTACATACACAAACTGTGATCCTAATGTTACATCTCCTGCTGCATAAATTTTTTCATTACTTGTTTGAGCATAGTCATCGATCTTTATTTCTTTGTGAGATCCAACTTCAACCCCCGCAGCACTTAAATTTAAAGATTCGGTATTCGGCTTTCTTCCTGTTGCAACAAGGAGCTCTTCACTTTCAATAACCTTTTGCTTCCCATCTACTGTTGCATAAACCCTTTTTAACTCTCCATCTTGTTCTACACGCTCAAAAGTTGCTCCTTTTACAAGGTTTATTCCTTTTCCAACAAAAGCTTTTTCTACTGTTTCAGATATTTCAGGGTCATATTCTTTTAAAAGACGCTCACTTCTTTGCATCAGTGTAACTTCTGAACCTAGGTTATGAAAAAGTTGTCCAAGTTCCATTCCGATGTACCCTGAACCAATTACTGTTAAGCGTTTTGGTACCTTTTTAATTCAAGTAGAGTTGTACTTGTTAGATAATTCACTTCTTCAAGTCCTGAAATCGGTGGTGAAGAAGGAGAAGCACCCGTTGCAATTAAAAAAACGTTTTGCAGAAAGTTTCTCCCCATTGACATCAACTGTATTTTTATCAATAAATTTCGCTTCACCTTCAATTAAATCAAAACCATATTCATCAATTAGATCAACATACTTTTGATTGCGAAGCTCACTCACTAGTTCATTCTTTTGCTTGATTAGGGATGCTAATTCCACTTCCCCAGAATAAGTTTGTAACCCTGTAAATGGATTCACTTTTGCTAAATGATTGATTTCCCCAGCTCTAAGAAGTGTTTTTGATGGCACACAACCAGTGTTTACGCATGTTCCTCCAACGGTTCCACGCTCAATCATCGCTACTTTTGCCCCGTGTCCAATCGCTTTGATTGCAGCCGAAAAAGCAGCACCCCCAGAACCAATGATAAGTAAGTCATAATCGCTATCATTATCTGCCATCACATTTTCTCGTGATGATGTTAATTCTTCCATTTCCCCAGGATGATATTTTGCTTCATTAATTGCCTTTTTTGCAGTTTCAACCCCAATATCCTCGGGTAACTCAAATACTGCTTCACCGCGACGAAAACTGGCTTCAATATTTTTAGCGCCTATATTTTCAAGCGCTACTGCTACATGCTCTTCACAACCTGTACAAGTCATTCCTTGAATGCTTATCTTAAATTTGTTCATTTACTTATGCTCCTTTTCCTATATTAGTTTTTCTTATTGCTTTTATTATTCCTCAGTAAGTGTTTCAATTATTGGACAAGCGTGTAATTGTTTTTCATCTGGACACCGATGTTTTACATCTTTTAACATGACTTCAATTCGCTTTAAATCTTCTATTTGTTTTTGGACTTCATTTTCTTTTTTTGAAACAAATTCAAACATATTTTCACAGCGAACTTCATCCCTATCTACAACCCCAAGTAGCTTATAAATTTCATTTAATGAAAAACCAAGCTCTTGAATCCGCTTAGTAAAACCTACACGCCTAACATCATTATCTGAATATATCCGATAACCAGCATTTGTTCGAGAAGGTTCCTGTAATAATTTCTTCTTTTCGTAGTATCTAATCGTCTCTTTATTCACGCCACATTTTTTCTGCAAATGCACTAATGAAATAACTCACATAATTCACCCCTGGAAAATAATAAACCGTGTACCATGGTACACGGTCAAATATATTATACAGTTTTTCTTCTTCAAGTATCCTTCCCCTATAGGGTTAAAAAGTACCGTCGATTGACGATCCCGTTGTTATATAAAAGCTCCGTTATCTGAATAGCCTACGCCAACTTTTTAATAATAATCTTTCTATACATCCCCTTCAACATCACAGGAACATCTTCTTTTACTTCTAAACCTTCATTGCAACTTTGAATCATCCTATCAAAATTTAATCCTATATCTGTTCCTAATAAAGCAATAATTGGTCTAATTAGCTTCTGAATGAACGTTAGGCTTTTATTTTTAGGTACAAATTTATCAAATATAAGAAGTTGTCCATTCCTTTTTAAAACCCGTATCATTTCCTTAAAACATTGATTAGCATTCGGTACCACCGAGAGGATTAAACTTCCAACTACATAATCAAACGTATCATCGTCAAATTTCAAGTTCTGTGCATCCATTTCTAAGAAGGTAATGGAAGTACCAGAAAATTTATTCTCCGCCTCTCTTAGCATATGTGGGGAAAGGTCAATAGCAGTTATCTCAAATTTAGAGCCATCTATATATTCTAAATCTAATCCAGTCCCCACCCCAACAATTAGAATTTTCTTACTCTCTTTTGTTGATAGGCTTTTAAGCACTTCTTTTCTGACATTCGAGAAAGGACCCGAATTAAAAACTTATCATATATCGGAGACCAGAGTTTATATATCACTTTATTCCAGGAGTTATTCACTTAAGTTTCTCCCCCCACTAAAATTTCCATTATATTTTATCCTGATATACATATCACCTTTTCTTGAGGAAAGCCCTACGATTGTTAAACAAAAATTCAGAACTTGAAGGTATCTGCCATTTGCGTTTCTACAGATGTGACAACACCATTATGTTTTTCTTCCACTAATTTTATTTTGATAACAATATCGTCAACCTCTTTAACTGTAAGGTTTGGGTGTAGTGTTATGATTACATCTATCATAACTTGACTACCTGAGGTCCTTGCCTTTAAATCTTTGATATTTTTGACTTCATCAATAGCTTGAAATTGTTTTCTTGTATTTTTTATTTCCATCCGGATTTATGCCATCCGTTAAAATTAATGAAGTCTCTTCAAAAATCTCCCATGCTGCCCATAGGATTACAAGACCAATTACGACACCTGTGAGTGGATCCAACCAAGGAAGGTCAAACTGTGCTCCTAGTATTCCAATTCCTGTGCCAATACTTACTAAGGCATCAGAAAAATTGTCCTTTGCAATGGCCTTTAGACCTTGACTATCGGTATTGGATGCAATCTTCCTATTTATATAATAAACAATAAACATGAAAGCCCCACTTCCAAAAGCAAGCCAAGTAGCTAAAGGATCGGGAGTAGCATAATCATTATTAATAATGGAACGAATTGTATCCATTAAAATCTGAAAGCCGATCATAGCAATAACAAATGAGGCTAATAGAGAAGCAACGTTTTCAGCCCGTAAATGTCCATAAGGGTGATTATCATCACGCTTTTTCTTGGCTATGTATAACCCAATAATAAGTGCTACAGAAGTAACAATATCGGTAAGGTTATTTAAACCGTCTGCTAATAACGCCACAGAGGTAGTTTGTAAAGCAATTATAATTTTAATGGAAGCAACTATTAGATAGGCAAATGTGCTAAACCATGCTCCAAACCTAGGGCTGTTCAGTTTCATGTTCGTTCCTCCTTTACTTTCCTTACGTTCCACTCAAAAAACGATTTATTCGGGTTTACGAAGTTGCAATAACATTATTAATAAACCCCCTTTCGAAAAAGGGAAAGGGGGTTTATTTAATCACTATATTTTGACTTCATTAATCGTAAGGAGTTTAAAATGACAATTAATGTGGCCCCCATGTCAGCGAATATAGCCAACCAAAGCGTCAACCAACCTGGTATAACTAATAGCAAAGCTATAACTTTTAATCCAAGGGCAAAGATCACATTTTGTTTAATCACATTTAAAGCTTTCCGACTTAGGGATATGGTGTAAGGAAGCTTATCTAAATCGTCAGCCATTAAGGCAATATCAGCTGTTTCCAAGGCTGTATCAGTTCCAGCTCCTCCCATAGCGACACCAACCGTCGCCGTTGCTAAGGCAGGAGCATCATTCACACCGTCTCCAACCATGGCTACATTCCCATGTTGCTCCCGAAGAGATTTAATTGCATCAAGTTTTTCTTGAGGCAAGAGTTCAGCTTTGACTTCGCTTATCCCTAACTGTTGACCTATGGCCTTTCCTGTACCTTCATTATCTCCTGTTAACATCACTGTCTTTTTAACACCTAATTTGTGCAATTTTTGAAGGATGGACGGACTACCCTTACGAACTTGGTCAGCCACGGCTATTAATCCGTTTATTTCTTGCTCGTTCCCAACCAGCATGACGGTTTTACCCTGTGTTTGCAGGTCTTTAATTTGTTGGTGTATTTTGTTTGAAACAGAGCCCAGTTCATGGAATAAAGATGGACTTCCAATGTAGTACGTTATCTGCTTGATTAATGCTTTTGCACCTTTCCCTGTAATAGATTGGAAATCTTCAGCATTATAGGATTCCGTATTATCCTGTTCAGCCTTACGAATAATTGCTGAAGCAAGGGGATGTTGCGAATATTCTTCAATAGCAGCTGCAATACCTAATAACTTATCCTGTTCCATTCCTGATGTAGGCACCACATCTGTCACTTCAGGTACCCCTTCAGTTAGGGTTCCCGTCTTATCAAAGGCCACGACTTTTAAACGACCGGTTTCCTCTAAATGAATCCCACCTTTGATGAGTACTCCCTTACGCGCAGCATTTCCAATGGCTGTCACAATGGCAACAGGCGTTGAAATAACAAGCGCACATGGACAACCGACGACTAAGACGGCTAAACCCTGGTAAACCCACTCAGACCATAATCCACCCATGAAAAGAGGAGGGATGACGGCTACAAAAAAGCGATTCCCATAATGGCGGGCGTGTAGTATTTGGCAAATTTGTCGACGAATTGCTGGGATGGTGCCCTTTCAGCTTGCGCTTCCTCAACTAAATGAATGATTTGGGATATTGTCGTATCTTCTGCGTGTTTAGTCACACGAACTTCCAATACACCTTCTTCATTTAAAGTTCCGGCAAATACTTCATCTCCGACGTTTTATGGGCTGGTATGGATTCTCCTGTTATCGCTGATTGATTGATCGATGACTGCCCATTAACGACTTCACCATCCATGGCGATTTTTTGACCCGGTTTGATGATCATAACATCATTGATTCGAACATCTTCAACGTCCATTTCTATAATTTCATCGCCACGTCTAATGGTAGCTCTATTGGGCGCAATATCCATGAGAGATTGAATGGACTGGCGTGCCTTATCCATAGAGTAGCCTTCCAGTGCTTCACTCAAAGCAAATAAGAAAACAACTACGGCACCTTCCCCCCCATTCCCCAATAACAGCAGCACCGATAATGGCAACGGTCATTAGAGTTTTCATATCAAATTGGAACTTGGTTAGGTTATTCACCCCTACTTTGAATAATTCAAAGCCACCAATTAAAATTGCTGTCGCAAATGTACCAATCGTTAAACGTTATCTTCACCTAATTGAAATGATAGGACATACCCAATCCCGATGAAGAATAAAGAAACCATCGCCATAACATTTTCACGGTTCTTCCAAAAAGGTTCTTTTTTCTCCGTTTGTCGTTGGCGTTCAGGATAAACTTTGATTCCGTCAAAGGCTCCTGCCTGTTCTAACTGTTCAATAGAGGCATCACCGTAGACTGTTATTTTAGATGCACCAAAGTTAAGATCGACATTATTAACGGTTTGAATATCACGTATGTTTTTTTCAAATTTGGCGGCGCAATTTGTGCAGGACAATCCTTGAAGACGATAAACGTTTTTTATTATCTTCCATTAGAAACACCTTCTTTTGAATGAATCATCGCGATAGACACTAACTGATGTACATGTTCATCAGCCAGAGAATAAAAGACGAGCTTACCTTCTTTTCGGTACTTAGCCAATTTCATATTTCGTAATAAACGTAGATGATGGGAAGCCGTTGCCGTGGTTGAACCAATGATGTTGGCGACATCACACACGCATAGCTCCGTTTCTAATGTTAGAGCGTAGGCAATTTTTAAACGTGTGGCATCGGATAGTGCCTTGAAAATCAATTCAACACCCTGAACTTTCTCCATTTGAGGTTGTACCCGATTAACGATCTCTTCATCGTAACAAAATGTATCACATGTATCGGGAGAACCTGTTTTCACTATATCTTCATTCATTTGATTCACCTTCATTCTAATGATTATTTGATTATTGTTTGGTAGTTTATGTCTTTACAAATTGGATGTCAATAAAACAATCTAATGTCTATTTGAATGTGAAAACAAGGCATTAGACAATGGCCCCAAACATTTTTATATAATAAAAACAAAAGAGACCTTACAAGAAGATCCCTTATACGTACTCTGGTTTTATTTTTTTATATTCATTGACCAATTTGTGGAACCCTATTGTCACCTACAATTTCCCTAATTACTTTTTAATCCAGCTTATTGAAAGTATTATCTCAGAGTTTCAAAAAATCATATTTATCCACGATATATCTAAACGTTCCGAAATCCTTCAACGCATATTGCAATGCATAGCAATCTTTATGCATCACTGAATTCAAGACATCCAAACAGACTTCCTCATAATATTCAACAACATTACCGCATTCGGCACAACACAGTCTTGTCACAGGCTCATCCCCTTTATATTTATTAAGTTTTCTACCCATAAATGTAAATCCTTATTACTCTAATATTCGGCAAAATTAACTAAGAATCCTCTTTTTTAAACAAGGGTTCTCTTTTTTTCCACAAAAAGTGATATAGTTGTGGGGGGAATTTACATTGTACTTATTGGATTGTGAAACAATCATATTAGTATTCCGCTAAAATGGAAAGAACCACATACAATTTGTTATTGTGTTCTATACAAGAAAGTAATATTTTAGAGGCAAAGGAATGAGACTGTGACAAAATCATCCCGTTTCAAACACGAGCGCAATTGGAACAGAAAAAACGTGATAAAATTTGGACTGACTGGGAAGAATGGCTAGAATTCGAAGAGTATTACCTCCATCAGAAGCTGACAACAAATAATGATCATGTTTCTCAAGAAGAGCAAGAAAACGATAAAGAAATATCAGAAAAAGAAGTTATTGAGGATGTTCAACAACACCTAACAGAAGAAGAAATTCAAAACATTAAGGAATTCGATGCTTGGTTGCAGCAAAATACCAATAAATAATCATCCGATTATTTATTTTAACACCATCAGTAACTCTAAGTGTTTGAAAACATAGCAAATTGAGGTATAATAATATTAGATAATCATATACTAAAAAAGACCGAATGGTGCGCCAACACCAAACGGTCGAGTGCAACAGCCCTTCAAGGGGGCGGCTCACAACAAGGATAACCACCTAGTTGCTTACCAGGCTTATAGGGTGGTTATTTTTGTGTTTGACATTATCGACACCACCAACGTTGCAAATGCAATCATTAGTAAAAGTGTTTGGAATACTGTCATAAGGCATCACCCCCTTTCCAGGGGAGTGAGCCACCACCCATGAAAGCCTTATTACACCTTCTATCATTGTAACAAAAATAACTATTTTATGGGGAGTTCCTATCTTATTTTATTTCTATTGAAGTACAAAAAAGACCCTAGAGTATTACCTTCTAGAGTCTTCCCGCTCATTTATATTTCAAATGCAGTAAAACTTCCTTCATCTGTAAAATCCTGAACCTTCACGATTTTATCGGAAAAAAGCTTTACCGTTTCACTATTTGCCCCAATTAATAAGGATAGTACGTTAAAATGCTCCCTCTTTTTATGCTGATGAAACTGTTGGAGAAACTGATCGGAAAGGTTGTCTTCCCCATCCGACACAAAAACAATATCAGCATCTTTCAAGGCACTCTTTTGCATCGCCTCTGTTGCTTTCTGCAAAGCACCTTGAAAGTTCGTACCACCGCCTAGAAAAACTTTGACATAGATTTACCATATCCTGTGACGACATGTTTCCTTTTTTATAAATGTATCGTTCTGCGTGACTGGAAAAGGGAATAAATGCAAAATCCCGCTTCTGTTTTTGGCGATACTCATTAGAGCCAATGCAAAACCTTTTGCCTGGTTATCCAAATTCTTCATACTGCCGGACTGATCTAAACACAATACAATCGGGCCTTTTCCTAATGCTTTTTGCCCTTCGTATCATGCTGACGTATTTTTCGTTTAGCGAACCGGCGTAAGAATTCCCCTTTTGTTACTTCATTTTGATATAAAGCTAACTCTGACGGCAGAAGTCTCTCTGGATTGTTACCAAGGGTAACACCGCCGCGGCTGGTTGGACTATTGTATTTGTTTTTCTGTTTTATGGGCAATCTGTTTCAACTGTCCAGCCCATGCAGCAATCTTTTGAATCGATTCGTCTTTCTGGATAAGGTCAGCTAAAGTAAGTTGATCGCGTAACGGCATGCTTCGAAGTTCTGCATCACCACTACCGGCTTTTGTGCCACCAACAAGAGCTTTTACTGCCGCTTTTGTGTTTTGGGTATCTTGCATAGCCTTTTCCATTCCTTGACTGAATCCATGACTATCTTGTTGAAGTGCATCTGTAACATGGGCCTGCAGCTCCTCTGTTTTTGCTGTGCATCTGCATGAAGTTGTTGATTAACCTTGTCCGCTCCATCGTCCCTTTCTTGTTTTTCAAGCTGACGTTGCATGGCATTTACTTTCTGCATATGCTTGTCTAACGCCTTATCCTGTGTACGTTGCTTTTCCAGCCAGGCCTGCGTTTGTTTTCCAAATTGGACCGTAGCAATTGCAGAAGCAAGATCATCAAGCATTGTATACTCCCGATAGGATTCAAATCTTTCATCACGCATGATGCGCTCCATGAAAGCATGATTTGTTTGATACGTTTTCGCAACATCTTCAATTGGTTTTAACTCTGGTGAGGTTTTATACAAACCAGCCCAAATATCCCCCAGCAATACTTCATAGGTTGGGAATGCCTTCTCTTGATTCAAGTTTTGCAACCCTTGTGACTGTTGATAAAGCTTTGCGAAACGTCTTTTATCAAACTGGTCTTTGTTAATGACTGACTCGGCTGTATCTATTGTTTTCGGTAACATGTTTTTTCATCCTTTCTTATATACAAGAAAAGCCAGGACTCACAGCTCTGACTTTGCGTGCGTTTATTTTATAATGTCTGTTCCTCCACCGGTTCCAATATAGAATTGGTAAGCTGTTCTGCATGCTGTTTCAATTTAGTTTCCATGGCCTCCAACACTTGCTGGCGCTCAGGATTTCTTTGCTGTAGTTCCTGCACTTCTTTCATTAATGTTTTTAATTTGCGATTAGCTTCCAGCACATAATCAGTAGAGTCATTATCGTTTAACCCCTGCATAATCTCATTTGCTTCCTGTTCAATAGATTCCTGCATCATGGCCACTTCATCCTGTGCATTTCGACGAATCACAGTGATTACAGTATCACGCTGTTCAATATGTTCCCACAAGACATGTTGTAAAAACAGCAGATCTTCCGGCGCAACCACCTGACGTTGTTCGATTAAAGCCTTTGCCTGTAACACAGCATGAGCTTTTCGAAAACGACGATCCGACGGATGAATGCCTTCATCGCTCAATTCCACCCAGATATCGGCTATTTTTCATGAATCTCGTGAGGAATTTCTATCATTTCCCGTAGAAATTGCAGACTTTCAAGCTCTTCTAACGTGATTGTTGGCATGGTGACTGGCTGTTCGTTTCCTTTGAGCATGTGCAGGAAGTTGCTACGGTCTTTAATCGTACCTACATCAAAACGTATTAAGAAACGATCAAACAAAGCCTCTAATCCTTCATCGTCCTCTGGATACTCATTCGAAGCACCGACAAGCGTCATTAATGGCATCGTTATCTGTTCATTCCCATTTTCAAAGGTTCTTTCATTAATAGCTTTTAATAAAGCATTTAGAATCTCCGAACTGCCTTTAAAGATCTCATCGAGAAAGACTAGGTGTGCTTCCGGCATTTTGGAATAAGTATTATGTTTATAAATACCTTCTTCCATATCCTTCAGCATCACACCCCCAAATACTTCATCCGGAGTCGTGTACTTAGTCAATAACCACTGGAAATAGGTTGACCCGTCTATCATGGTGGATAGTTCTTCCGACAGTGCACTTTTAGCTGTTCCGGGAGGGCCGACCATAAGCATATGCTCTTTGGCTAATAAAGCAATCAGCATGCCTTCGATCTGTTTTTCCCGTTCCATATATTTTACATTTAATGCTTGCTGCATTTGTTGTAACTTTTGAAGATTATCCATCGTATCATTGCTCCCTTTTCTTGTTTTTATTGCTGGCCATTAAGCTATAGCACCATCTGTACCCTTTTTGACGGAAAATTCCGCCCTATGGTCAGACGGAATTTAAGTCTCTTTAATATTCATGTGGTAATAACCCAGTACAGATAATAGAATCATCGGATTCATCAAAAATGAACCATATATTTTCCGGGATGTTTAATGATATTTCATCCAAAACATTGCCGTTTCCATCTGTTACAGATGTGGTAGTCTTATTTGAATGGAAAGCGATAAAATAGCTTTCCTTTGCAAATGTTGCTGCTGTTTTCACCATATGCTCTATATCTGTAACATCCAACACTCCCTGCTGGATATATTCTTCTACACTTGGTGTCAAAACCACAAAACATTCTTTTATCATGAAATAATCCCTTCCCTTCTAACCTTTTTAACCTGCATAAACACGGAATGATTTGTACTGTTCAACAATCTCTTCAAAATGATCATCCGCCCATTCATACAAACAATCATCCTGACAGAAAAAGACTTCCACATGTTCATCGAACAGCGCATTATCTAACGAGAGATAACTGCCACAGCTTTCACACATCACTTTTGTTTCACGCATTTTAGCAACTCCTTTTGATTTCAAATAAAAGACATTCCGAATTGAAATTCAGAATGCCTTTTATAACTCTTATCACTTTTTTACATAAATCCTTTTTCTTTCAGGCTTACAAAACTGCCGGTCCCCAATTACCACATGGTCTAATAGTTCAATGCCAATGGTTTTACCGGAATCAGCCAGTCTGCGTGTAATATGCACATCTTCCTGTGACGGATCTGGTGACCCACTTGGGTGGTTATGTGCAACAATGACAGATGCAGCCGAACATTTAACTGCTTCCCGGTACAATTCCCTTGGATGAACAATCGAACTGTTGAGACTACCGACAAATAGCGTCTTTTTACGAATAACCTCATTTTTCGTATTCAAGAATAACCCAACAAAACACTCTTGTTTTAACTGCCGCATTTCTTCCATCAGAAAATCAGCTGCATCCTCAGGTGAACGAATAATCATTTTTGAGGCTGCTTTACTTTGCGAATAACGTTTACCCAGTAGCAAAGCTGCATGAAGTGTTAATGCCTGATTACGCGTTACCCCCTCTGCTTCCATCTCTTCGACAGACATGTCAGCCAATTCCGGCAGCGTATATTCGCTAAGGCCCTGCACCGTTTCTTTATTGGCGAACGGCCCCAGGACGACAGACAGCATATCGCTTGTATGAAGAATCGCATGATTTCCAATGGAATCGTATTGAGCTACGGCCTCTCGAGCCTTTTGAATAACAGTCATGTTTATCTCCTTTCCATACAAGACAGGAACCAGATGGCACCTGTCTTGCATGCCATCTGATTGTTATGCCTTGATGGAAGGCTTATTTTTAGTTATACTACCTTTAAGTTAATTTTTTAATTTTTACGTGACGTAAATCTTTGCGTCACTTTTTTTGTGCCTAATTGGGAAAGACGTTGTTCATCCCAGCCTAATTTATTGATGTTTGTCTTTGTTATCGACAACATCGACCAAGGATCGATTCCTTCCATCGCCATTTCCCTTGCAACCTGTTTTAAACTACTACTGTCAAACTGCCATGAGACGGACTCAAAATAATCCCAGACTTCTTCACCGGTATCCACGCCGCCCTGTTCTTTGACGTAGGCTTTTAGCTCATCCTTCATCTGCTTCAAGGCAGCTTCCGTTCGGTTAATTTCATTAGCCAGTTGAACTGCTTCATCGTGTGACTGCAGGCCATGTTGCAGTTTGACTGCGTTGCTCATTGTACAGCACTTCCCTTCTGCATATTTTCAAAAGAACCAATCCCACGGAATACTACTTCCCTGGAGGAGATCATAAGAAAAATGCGATAAGCCTCTTTTAAACTTATTTTCCTGACCTCTTTTTGGCTGGATAAATGAAAATACTGTTTCCCTTTCCGAACCAAAAACTGATTCTCATTTGTTTCATCAGCATAAGCGATGAAGACCTTTTGCTGTTTTTTGAACCATGCCTGTGACATGTTTCATACCTCCCTTGTAAAAATTTTATATAATAAAAAAAGCCGACTAATCCGCTAAGGGATCAATCGACTTTTTTTATTAGCATGAAAAAAGCATTGCTACATGCAATACTGTTTTTACAACCTTGAGATGATACACTTTTTCGTGCATAATTTTATGGCAGAGAAATAAATGCCGATGTTCAGCCTTTCCTAGATAAAATAGGATTATCCGAACCAAAAGACATTGTGCCGAATCTCCTCCATCATAATGAAGGGGTAACGACTTTTACTCGAAACGAGTAACACAAGAACTAAAATACTATATACTCATGGTATCGAATTAAATGACTATGGTCAAGGTGTATTGAGAACAAATAATCTTTTACATAATAATAATGGTAATTATATAATATTGTATGAATATATTTAAGTTTTAGGTGAGTTAACTGATTTTAAATATTACCAGTCTTCTGCAATACGAACGGGCCATTTTATTAAATACTAGTCACTGGTATTCAAACGGGCTGAAAAATGGTAATATTATTTATTAATATTAAACTACAAATTTTATAGTGGAGGGTGAAAAGGATATGAGAAAAAACAATGTTATTTGGTTATTCGCTTCAATTCTCATAGTAATATCTTTGGTGGCTTGTGGAAATGAAGAAAATCCTTCTAAATCATCAAAAGATAGTAACTCTAAATCAAACTCTGTCGAGAATTCAACCACAAGCACTGAAAAACCTAAAAGCAAAACATCGGATGACAATAATCAAGTAGAGGATAAAGATAAAAAGAAACTGAAGAAGACGTATATACAGCATCATCTGATAAGAAGAGTGATCCTCAAACTTCTGGCAATTTGTTAAACAAAAACAAAGTGTTTAAATATAAGGATGGTTCAGTAGTCATGACACTTACAAAAGCTGAATTCACAAAAAAATTCGGACCATCGAATGCTAGTCCGGAAAATGACGAGGCGTACCGTGAAACAACGAGTGATTCGCAAACTTATCTCCATTTAACAGGAAAAATTAAAAATGACACCAAGAATTCATTTTCTTTTGGAAATAAATTAGGTGAGATTAATTTTTCTTTACTTTACGATGGAGAACATGAGTTTCAAAATATTAGTTCGGCTGAAGAAGAAAATGGCACAAAATTAGGCCCCTCAAACATAGATGCATTAACAGAAGGGAAGATCCATGTTTATTTTCAGGTACCTAAGCCTGTTTCTAAAACAAATAAACCTTTAATACTTACAGTAATATTAGGAGATGAACCTTTTGAAATCACGTTACGCTAGCTAAGGTTTAAACTAGAAATCTTACAAATCATGCCAGATGTTCACTTAATTTCCAGATTCCCTTTTATACAAAAGCGAGGCAATTAGGAAAAACCTTACACTAAATGTTTATCACCTTTTTCAGAAAAAGTACAATAACTTATTCATTTACCGGGCGCGATTCGCTAATAAGAGATCGCGCCAATATCTTATAGGGCCACTTGTTCAAGCGGAGTGCAATGTGATATTACGTGTTGCCGGTTTTAGACTGGGCTATAGTGAAAAGGTTGCAGGAGGATAATGATCTGCCTGCAACCTTTTGTTAAAATTACCTAACCATTATTTTTGTGTCTCAGGCATCCTCTTTTTCGGTATCGGTAACTTTTCCGGTTTCTGCATTGACGGTGACATCATAAAACGTACCGTTTTTGTTTTGATGTTTATTTCGTATGCAGCAGTTCCGTCTTCTTTCTCCAATTCTGTTTCAACAATCTTTCCGCTTGTCTTTTGTAAAGCGGCTTCTTTAGCTTCTTTCTTACTGATGTTTACTGTCGAAGGATCAACATTTTCATCGTCCTCGGTGTCTTCACCCTCATCAACTTCATTTTCATCATCTTCGGCACCTTCGCTCTCTGTTTGCATAGCGTTCTGACTACGAGTCAGTATGGCATTCTGATTGAAGTTTGATAAAAGTACATCAGCTTTGGATTTGAGGACTAGATATGCCTTTTTTGAAATTTGATTATTATGAGTCTGATGTTCTAACAAGGCTTTAAAGCTTTTTAAATGTTTAACTACCTTTTGTGATTTTCCCACACTCCTATAATGCTTTAACACTATCAAATGTGAGTTAAGGGCATGAATACTTTGCTCGTCCTCAATTTCGCCTTTTCGTACAAGTGATTTTGTACGGGTTTTCAACTCACTTATTTTCGTCGGCATCTTTTCACCATTATCTCGCTTTTTCACCAGATTAGTGGTAACTTCTAACGCCCGTCCACTATCAATGCTGCTTTCACCGAAAGTGTAGACTTTAGTATATTTTGAAGGAATGGTACCATTTTCAATCGCTTTAGCAAAATCGCTCTCTTTACCGTTATAAACCTTTTTGAAAATCCCATCATTTGTTTTAATGTCAGAATTCAGGAGATACGTAGCCAAGTGTTTTTGGCTTCTGTTGCTCAGATGGTATTCATCATAGGTGTAGAGATCATTAGGTTCCCAATCAGCAGTTTCGGGCTGATAATATTTGCTGTCGGTTGAATAATTGGAATAACCACCATATATGTCTTCCGCGTCATTGGAAGGGTAAATGTCACTGTTGTCTTTAGAGGTTAAGCCGTAACCATAAGCTGGAACCCAGTCGGAAATCATATAAAAGCCCATACTTTTATATCCAAACTTTTTAAAGCCTTGTTTCTCAATATTGGCATGCAAACGCTGATCGTGCCCGTAGATAACCTCTACATCGTCGGGGGTGGTGTCCAAGGCAAGATAATCTTCAATTTTCTGGACAACCATTTGATTTTGCATGTCACGAAAACTTGTCAAATTAGTACGCTTGTCCACAAAACGGTTCGGAAGCAAGATATATTTGGCGCCGGCTCCCACAAGATTCTGGACCATCTTAAGGGCAGCGTCACTAGAAAGTTCGGCTGTACGTTTAGCCCCTAGTTTTTCGACGGCATAAGAATCATTTCCGCCAACACTGATAATATAGAGGGCTTTGGGATCGGCTTGCCCGTCCACATCCAGGAGAAATCTTTCGGTTTGTTGTACACCGCCCCACCCTTTCAACCAAGGGGACCAGTTGGAACGTGCATCTATTGTGCCCTTAGTGCCTGTCAAAACACCAGTAAAAGCACCGCCAACAGCATAATTAACCAAATTATCATAATCACCAGCCAATTCGTTCGCAATATACTCAGAGAAGACCCGGCCATTAGAATAGCGGCCTTTCCAGTAGTGCTCAGTATCGGCCTTTATATACATTCCGTAAGGGTCATCGGGATCGAAACCTGGTGCTGGCTGTCCTGGGTTAATAGTGGGCCGGAAACCTTCTGACGATTGTGATGCCATTATCTCTGGAGACATCATTATAACGAAAAAGAATGTAGACAATAAAGTCAATAATATCTTTTTATTCATTTGCTTTCCTCCCAATTTAATTTAATTTTTTTAGATTACTTTAAAACAAGGAACATTTTCTTTATAATGTGTTAATTTCAGTTCGATAGGTCACAACATCTCCTTTTTGGAAGTCATATGAATCATTGTCGGACTTGATACCAATCACAAATCCTGTCTTGGGGTTCCATGGATACGGAAAAGACCTTCTTAGTTTGGTAACCGAATATTTCCGGATTACGTTCACCGGATGCCTGTGTTGCAATCACAACTCCTACCATACACACAGGAAGAATCAAAAACAGTGTAGTGATTCCCTTGGGAAGCTTTTTCATGCTGACCTTTCCCATCCTTTTGATAATGATAGATCTTTGATTTCAGTTGTTTGGATGCACCTTATTTTTTTGTTCAAGAATCATTGTGATTGGAGTTCAACGGCTCCTTCTGTTTGAATTTTCGGTCTTGTTGACTCTCCGTTGTCTTCCCCCCGGTGTGAATTATTGCCGGTTGTCCTCGTTATGATTTTTGTCTTTCAATTTTGATGGATCATCAATGAGGTTTAGTGCCTAACATTAGTCCTCCTTTCTTGTCTCCCACGTAGAAGCCGTTATTAACATAAGGTCTAGAACTGAAATAACTATGTAGAAATTCAATTCTATTTTGTGAACTCCATAGTTTATAAGTTTAATATAAAATTTATACTGTACAAAATTTGTTTTATTGGTTTGTACAGGCAAATATTGCCAAAATAGATATTGTATAAAATTCACAAGCGGCCTTTATATTAATGCTACTAATTGCTTTTTATGCTCTTAATTTCCCCCTGATGGGTGGTTTAAGTATAAATTGGACACACATCTCATTAATGGAAAACACGGGGTCCTTTAAGAACTTTAACTGCATTTAAAGACTAACCCATTCTGCCAGCACCTATAATATCGTTATTTGGACGGATTATCACTATACTGCAAAACAAAGGCGAAAACCTTTACGATTGGAAATATAGAAATGCACTAAGTTGTCTTTGGAAAAGGAGAAGTACCTCTTTTGATCATACTGGGGTTGTGAGACGGAGTACAGGAAATCCTCAATGGCTTTAGCTTTCATTTACCGATAATATGCTAAAAATACAGGGTGTATTTTTGCAGTCGGAAGAACCACCTGCCAAAGATTTAGCACCACAATCCGTACTACAAACATCGACGGTTTATATCATTTTCATATCACACTCCCCCCCTCAATTCTTCATGAAGTCATTACACACAGTTAATGCCCTCTTTACATTTAGATGATATGGTTGATGTGTAATAGGAAGGAGGAAAAAAAAATGAATATACGTGCATTGTTCATTGATATGGATGGAACATTGCTGACGTCATCAAATGAGATTTCACAACGTAATGCGGAAACGATCAACAGATTGACAAATCAGGGTGTTAAAGTTTTCTGGCGACAGGGCGTCAATATGAGATCACAGCACCTTACCATAGTCTGCTTGGCTTGAAAGAACCGATGATCTGCCTGAATGGTGCCTCCATTCATGATGGAATCACGGGAAGAGTTGTCCAGATGAATCCGGTTGTGCTGGATGAGGCGCATTTTCATCGTGTAACGAATGAAATCCCGTGCAATATCATTGTGCACACAACTGATGGTCTCTATTGCAACGAGACGTGCAAGGAGGTTGATGAGTGGACCAGGGAAGGTAAGGTTCCGCCGAGGTATATCGGCGACTTGCGGCATGTAGATTACCGGAACGTGCTGAAATACAGTGTCAGGACAGGTAGCCATGGTTCGCATATGTCACATTTATTTAGTGATGA
>BBCA01000038.1 GCA_001311805.1 Lentibacillus juripiscarius JCM 12147
AAAAATCCCGCAAGCCTACCAAAGCCCGCGGGTCCTTTTATCTAAGTAAACTTCTCGATCGTTCTCCGTAATTTATCAGCAACTTCATTTACGCCCTTATCAGTTTCCGTACTTGTAAAGGAAACCCGGGCATAGCTTTCATCTATTTCCATTGCCTCTGCGAACAGTCCGCCAAGTCCTTTGGCACGCCGGTCAACTTGGAGAACAGCATCCAGACCGTCTTCGCGCATGAAGAACATGGCTTCCAGTTCATCGAGGTCACCGCGAAATTCGCTGCTCGGTAAAAATTCAAACTCCTGAACATAGCGATAGCGTTTGGAGTATTCCATTTCCACTTTGCGCAGACGGAATCCTAATACATTCGTTAACGCCTCCAGAACAGTGTTCATATTCCGGTGCGGCTCTACCTGTATGAAATCCCTGTCCTTTGGATCAATTGCATTCGGCACATCCAAGCCTGTCTGTACCCACACGTCCGTTTTTCCAATGGTTGGCGGTGTATGGACGGGCAGTGTAAACTGGAAGTCGATTTCTTTCGTTTCCCCTTCCCCAATGGTAAACGATTCTCCAATGGCAAAAGAATCCAGCTTTACATCTTCCCGCACTTTTTATCGTCTATTTCACGGACTGCCTCGGTCATCAGAAATAAATGAATCTGATCAATCTGCTGTTCGGTATTTCCACCTTCAACGACAACTTTGCCGCGGACTTCTTCACCAGGCACTAGCTCGTCATTTTCCAACTGTGTATCGACCTTTGCACCGCCGATTCCGACACTTGCCAGCCATTTTTTAACAATACTATTCCTCCTGCATCCCTTATAGCTTTTAATTTATTTTTAAAACAGTTACACTTTTTCAGCGCCTCGCCAATTTCCATTTCACCGGAAACCAGGTCAAACGCGCGTTTATATGTGTTTTCCTCAGTCAGGGAGGATACGACCGTAGTGGCTACATCTTCGCGCGGAACAGATCCCCGCTCCGTCAGATTTTCGGATGCGATAACCTTGCCTGTGCCCGGATCATTCAAAAGACCGCCCGGCCGGACGATGGTATAATTCAAGCCGCTCGCTTGCAGCACTCTGTCAGCATAGTGCTTAGCCACATAATAATGCCGGATTTTTCATTCCAATTGTCACGATTGTTGGCCTGAAGTGCACTCACCATAATAAAACGGTCCGCACCTGCTTCTCCCGCTGCCTCAATGGTTTTAACTGCACCGTCCAGGTCAACGAGCAATGTCTTGTCAGAACCTGTACTGCCGCCGGATCCTGCGGTGAAAATGACCGCGTCACATCCTTTGGCCGCCTTTCTGATGGCTTCTTTTCTGCCTTCAAGATTGGCTATGACAGCGTTAATTCCCTTTTTCTTTAGTTCTTCTGCCTGTTCCTCTTTCCGGACCATGGCTTTTACTGTATGTTCATCGCTGTTATGCAATTGCTTAACAATGTTCTGTCCAATTTTTCCATTTGCACCTGCAACCAAAACGTGCATGAAGTCCATCTCCTTCATTTTTTAGTTTACGTTTATTATTATTCCAAACAGCGGCCATGATGACAACTATGCTGTTTTACGAACTGTTCATGATCTTGTTTTTCTCAGGAAATCTTCGGAAAAAGAGTGATAAAAACCCCTCTATGCTAAGCAACACATAGAAGGGTTTATAATTATTCTGCACGCGGTTCACTTTCGAAGTCGATTTTCTTATGGGTTCCATCACAAAACGGTTTGTTCGAGGAATGACCGCAGCGGCACAGGGAAAAAGCTTTCTTCGTCTCAAATACATTCCCTTCTGCATCCACCATTTCAACATTACCTTTTACCAAGTATGGCCCATTGTCATTCACTTTAATTTGTGCATTGTCACTCATTATCTTTTCCCCTTTCTTTTGACTTCCTATTCTATATATTCGGCAAACCCATTGAAATTCCTGCCAATATGAAAAAATCCCCGATTCACTCGAGGATTAAGGACGCTGTTTCACATGATGGTTCCAGAAAAAATCACCATTCCTCTTTTCAAATGGAAACAGCTGCTTGTCTTTCGCCTCTTCTGCATGCTCTGTTATAATCTCGTCGAAAAGCTCACGATTGCTTTTATTATCGGTTTTTAAATCGAGTGCTTCTGCTGTCTGAAAAAGCTTTTGTCATGTATTTCCTCTTGCAGCTTTTGTGCATCTTTTCCTTTCACTTCAATACCAAGTTCTTCTGCTTCCTGCTTCACGATTGTTTCAAGTACAGCTTTTTTTAGCCCGCGGATATCTCGTTCGACCATTTTAACACCGAGTTCTTCCGCTTTTTGCTTCAGCATCTCTTCATATACATTTTCAGCCAGCAGCTGTGGGTCTTTCCCTTTTGGTTAATCCCTAGTTCATCCGCTTTCTTTTTCACTTCGGCGTGATGGACTTCTTTGGCCAGCTCTTTAATATCTTTTCCTTCTGTGTCAATGTTCAGTTCCTTGGCAGAGCGCTTTATTTTCGTTTCAGCTACTTCTTCGGCAAGTTTTTCCGGGTCTTTCCCTTCTGTTTCGATGCCCAGCTCTTTGGCTTCCATTTCAATGAAAATCCGTTTGTACGATTCTTTGCGATCCTCTTCCACTTCCTGTTTACTGTGTAAATCTTCCGCAAAGCCTTTATAAAAGTCGGATGCGAAAGAAGTGCCTGCTGGGGCTGCCATTAGCACCAGTGCCAGAGCAGATGTTAGTATCAAACGCATTAGCATGGATTCATCCTCCTGTTTCTATAAAATAACGACATGTCTTAGTATGACCAGAAAGGACGAATCCATGAAAGGTGATTACTGTTTTTGCAGCCAGCGGGCAAATGCCAAAAGATCCGGAAAGGTCATGTTGGCGTCGGCCTTTTGCTGCTCGCGCTTGCGTTGTCCGATAAGAACGGTTGTCGTTCCAGCCTCTTTCCCCGCGGTGATATCCGGTTCCCTGTCACCGGCCATGAAGCTTTCTTCCAGTGCAATATCATATTTTTCCGCTAAGTCGAGAATCATCTTTGGCTGTGGTTTGCGGCAGGCACAGCCAGCATGCGGTTTATGCGGGCAATAGGCAATATCATCAATCTTCGCGCCAAATGCAGCCAGTTCAGCTTTCATTTGTGTATGTATCGCATCCAATGCATATTCCTTCATATAGCCAAGCCCAATTCCACCCTGATTCGTGACGGCAAAAACATAATAACCCATCTCATTGAACATTTTGACAGCTTCTCCGACACCATCTAATAAATAGAAGTCGCTGGGTTTGTTGACAAACTTCACCCGATCGCTGAGCACTTCATTAATGACCCCATCCCGGTCCAGAAAAATTCCTTGATGCATGCCTTCTTCCTCCATTTGATAAAAGCGGTGTGATACTATATCACACCGCTTTTGTAATTTTTGGCTGTTATGCTTATGAACTGTAATGATTTTTGGGAATTTTATGGCAATCTGCAGCGATTCCTGCGAAAACTACAGCGATTCATCATTCTCACTAATATATTCATTCGGACGGCCGCCCTTGGCATTATGGTTTTTATACTGGCTCTTGCGCCCATTACGGTGCTCGCCGTGGTTTTTATTTTCCTTGAATTGATTGTTCTTGTTTGCCATGGTGGTTACCCCCTTTTCATGATGATGGTTTAGTTTTTGGATTAGGGGCATCCCTTATACAAGTGCACTTACTGAAGCCAGCCTTTTTCCTTTACTTTTGAAATGGCCTCAATCCGGTTCGTCACTTCCAGTTTATCAAGAATAACGGAGACATAGTTACGGACCGTTCCATAGGTCAGATAAAGCTCACTGGCAATTTCCTTTGTATTTTTACCGTCAGCAATCAGCTTAATCACCTGTTCTTCCCGTTCGGTCAGTGGGTTGTCATGATCGTAGGCCATATCAACCAGCTCCGGAGCATATATCCGGTTCCCATTCATAATCGTGCGAATGGAGTTTGCTAAATCCTCACTCGGACTGTCTTTGAGTAAATAACCGCTCACACCGGCCTTTCTTGCGCGCTCAAAATAACCTGTCCGTGCAAAGGTAGTTAATACAATGATTCTACAAGGGTCATCCTTCAATTCTTCGGCTGCGTCAAGGCCGCTTTTTACCGGCATTTCAATATCCATTATGCAAATATCCGGATGCTGCTGCTGCACAAGCGATATTGCCTCTTCCCCATTCCTTGCTTTACCGACAACTTCCATATCATCTTCCAGGTCAAGCAGCGACCCGAGTGCTCCAAGCAGCATGCGCTGATCTTCCGCTATCACAATGCGTATCACGACAACCCCTCCTGTTCTGTGCGCTGAATGACATTCGGTACTCTAACCGTCAATGTCGTCCCATTGGCTGATTGAATATCCAGGCTGCCATTGACAAATTCCAGCCGCTCTCTCATCCCCTGAAGTCCGTTTTCTGAATAGGTACCTTTCTTATTCGCCATCCCTCTTCCGTTATCCTGCACCTCGATCAGTACTTCTTCCGCTGATGGGGCAATGGTGACTGTACAGGAAGACGCCCCGCTGTGCTTAACGACGTGGTTACAGCCTCTTTCAAACACATGCTC
Source organism: Lentibacillus juripiscarius JCM 12147 (assembly GCA_001311805.1). Next base: position 4,555 of record BBCA01000038.1, read on the forward strand.
AGCACATTTTCCACAAATAAAGGTGTGTCCGTAAGCTCTGGGCTTCCTTCCAAATGAAAATCAATCCGGGCAGCTTTCAGCATTTCCTGAACACGGGTGATTTCGTCTTCCAGTTTGGCACCTTTCATGTTTGACACCATTTCACGCACTTCTTTTAGCGCCGTTCGAGCAGTCTGATGGATATCATGAAGTTCATTTTTGCTGCTGCAGGTTTTACATCGACCAGCTTTCCTGCCAAATCACTTTTCAGGCCAATCATAGACAGTTTTTGTCCCAGTGTATCATGCAAATCGCGGGCAATCCGCTGACGCTCCTCCAAAACAACTAATTGGGAAAGCTTTTGGTTGGCAGCTTCCAATTGGCTTTCCAATGCTTCCCGCTTGTTTCGGAAATAAATAGTTAGCGGCAGCAAAATAACGCCAATGACGCTAAATACAATGAATGGAAGCTGCGAAAGGAATATTTCGTTTTGGGTAAAAAAACCAATCGTAACGGCGGCGATTGTTGTCACAAGGTGAACGACATAGAGTGTTATAAATCCGGCTTTATGCGGGATATTTCCGATGTAGAACGCCAAAAAAAGTGCAAAGTAAACATACCCAAGAACCACCGTCATCACGACGCTTATAATCATTTCTGCCCCCACTGCCGGGTAAACCGTCCAGCCTTCTGACAGGAACGATACGCTGTATGCTGTAAAAAACAGCAGTATCATGAAAATGCCGAATATAATTTCCAGTGTTCCAGATGTTCGGAAAATAAAATAAAAAGGTAGAATACAAAAGATAATCCACGCATATATACTAAGCCCAGTGTTTTTCGGGACAATATGATACCATTTTTGCATAACGGTCCTCCTAACGCGTGTTCAAAAAGGAGGACTTTTTGAACAACCGCTCCTAACTGCTTCCGTTAAGTATAACAAAATCAAACCCTTCCATACATGATAGAAGGTTTGGGTGTTATCGTATTTATTTTTCCTGAACAGTGGATCGTCCCGGATTCATTTGAATGCCGAGTTTTCTCTTTCGGAGCAGCTCCTTAACCTCTTTAAAACTGACAAACGTTTGTTTGCTTCATCGTATAGCCTGAAGCGGATTGATTTTAAACTGGACGCTAATGTGATTGTGGTAGCCTGCTGTAGTGGCGGTGTGGATTCATGGGCTTTTTCCAAATGGTAGTTCGGAACTTTTGGACTTAAATGATGCACGTGATGGAACCCAATACTTCCTGTCAGCCATTGCATCACTTTCGGCAGTTTATAATACGAACTTCCGTCAACAGCAGCTTTAACAAAATCCCATTCGTCTTCATTTTCAAAGTAGGAATCCTCAAACTGATGCTGCACATAAAACAGCCAAATCCCCAAGGCCCCAGCCATAAAACTGATTGGCAACTGAATAATGAGAAACGCCTGCCAGCCGATTGCCCAGATTAACAGGCTGTAGATGACGGCAACAGAAACATTGATGACGTACGTGTTCCATCGTTCCTTCCGTTTGGCTCCTTTTCGGTTAAAACGGTTGGAAAGAAAATAAAGATAGAACGGCCCTAATCCGAACATTACAATCGGATTGCGGTAAAGCCGGTAGACCAGCCTGCCCCAAAAAGATGCATTTATATATTCATCAACTGTCATCACCCATACATCGCCTGTCCCGCGCTTGTCCAGATTGCTGCTTGTCGCGTGATGTATCGCATGGCTCCGTTTCCATTTTTCAAAAGCAAACAACGTGATGATTCCGGTTATCGTCCCAACAATCCGGTTAGCCTTGCCATTTTTGAAAAATGATCCGTGCGTACAGTCATGGAAAATGATAAAGATGCGAACGACGAACCCTGATGCCAGAACCGTCAAAGCAAGCGTCAGCCAAATCGAAACGGACAGGCTTTGGTAAGCCAGAAACCAAATCAGGAAAAACGGCGGAATCGTGTTTATGAGCTGCAGTATGCTTGCTTTCGTATCCGGATTAGCAAAAGCTGCGACGCTTTTTTCAACTGTGCTTGTTTTGTCTGCTCATCATATCCTCCTGAGAGTAAATTATTTTGTCCATATGTCTACTATATAGAATATAGAAAATCAATCACTTTTATAAGTCATAAACGTCAAGTAGCAGAGGTGACAAATGTCATCTATTTGCACTTGAGCCCGCGTTTGGAAGCACTTCGGTTGATATTTCGTGCAGACTGGTTGATATTGACCGCTGACCGGTTGATTTCTGTTCCAAACAGGTTGATTTCCGCCCTGAACTGGTTGATTCTTGCCGCCAACCGGTTGATTCCAGCCACGAACTGGTTGATTCTTGCTGCAGACCGGTTGATTCCGGCCACGAATATCCGTATCCGCCTAGCATACGCTGATGCGTGTACTCAGCCCGATATCCACGTTCCACGGGCAAAGACATACCTGTGTTTTTCTGATTCTTATTTCTTTCACCGCATTCTCATGGCATTTTGGGTAAAAATAGAGCATATGGAGATTTAGCGAAGGAGGCTGTTCTCGTGGAAGAGCTGGATTTACATCATATTTTTTCCCTCCTGCTTATACTGGTGATGATTGCAGCCGGGATTACCGCTATCGCGAAGAAGTTTAAAAGGCCTTATCCGATTGCCCTCGTTATCATTGGGGCTGTCATCGGGCTCAGTAATATTCCTTTTCTTGAACCATTAAAGGATTTTATAACAGCAGGTGAAGTGTTTAATTTTGCCGTACTTACGCTGTTTCTGCCTGCGTTACTGGGGGAAGCTGCATTAAAGCTGCCATTTTCACAGCTGTTTAACAACAAAAAGCCCATTCTATTACTGGCATTTGGCGGAACTTTCCTGTCATTTGTTGTGATTGGCTTTTCGTCCATGTGGCTTCTGCAATTGACCATTCCGGCCGCATTTGTCTTTGCAGCTGTCATGAGTGCGACTGATCCGGTCAGTGTTTTATCGATTTTCAAAAGTCTTGGCGTCAACAAACGGCTTTCCACTGTCATTGAAGGGGAAAGTTTTATTTAATGATGGACTTGCCGTAGTTCTCTTTAATATATCCGCATTTTCGCTCCTGACCTATGCTGATATGGGGATGGAAGGTGTCGGGCTAGGGGTATGGGAGTTTATCAAAGTTGTCGCACTGGGGCTTATCGTCGGTGGGGCAACCGGATACATCGCATCACGGATAACGAGATATTTTGATGATTATCCGCTCGAGATTATTTTTAGTATCATCTTGTTTTACGGCACGTATTTACTTGCAGAAAGTGTCCAGGCATCCGGTGTGATTGCTGTTGTCGTAGCGGCACTTACGTTAGGAAATTACGGGGCCAAAATCGGCATGAGCCCAACAACCAAGTTAAATATCAGTAATTTTTGGGATGTTGTTACCTTACTGATTAATTCCCTTGTCTTTCTAATGGTCGGGCTGGAAATTACCCGGATTGATGTAGCGGACAAATGGGGATTGATTTTCGCTGCTATTTTGATTGTTCTTGCTGCCAGAAGTGTTGCTGTCTACGTCACCACATTATTTACCGGAAATATCCCCAATGCATGGAAACACATTTTGAATTGGGGCGGTCTGAAAGGATCCTTATCGATCGCACTCGTGCTCAGTCTTCCCAGGGATTTTGACGGTCGTGAGGATATTCTGATTTTTGTATTCAGTGCTGTGCTATTCTCCCTTGTGTGCCAGGGCCTTACCATCAAGCCTGTGCTCAACTGGCTTGGTGTTAACAAACAGGAAGAAGGTTATGAGGACTATGAAACATTGCTGGCACAGGCGTACCGGTATGAAAATGCCATCCAGGAAATCAGCCGGGTCCAAGACAATCTGCGCATTACAGATACGGTAACGAATGAGATTGTGGAGGATTATCAGCATAACCTTGAAACAATACAAGAAAAATCGAGGAGCTTTTCCAGGAGCATCCGGAACTGAAAGAAAAACAGCAAAACACTCTGAAACGTCATTCCCTGTATGCACAACACGAGGCGGTTGAGCGCTTGGTCAAGGAAGACATCATTTCCAGCGACGTTGCTGATGAGGTAATCGAGCAGATTATGGACAAATTAGCTGAACTGGAAAGTGAGCATTAAAGCAGGTAGAGCGGCATCCTGTTTGTCGGTACACATACTCGCAAAAATAGCCAAAAAGACTTTTTGCCTATATTAGGACAATGACCGAAACAATTTCACCTTCTATTGTAATAGGTCCATTGTCCTCTTTTTTGTCGTAAATTGTCTTAAATATTTACAATATTCAATTATGACTATATGATAAAAACTATTCTATCATTTTTCTGATAGTGCGTGTTCAAAAGGAGGACCACCGGACAGGCACCATAACGCCAACATAATAATTTGTGGGAGGAGTTTATCGTAATGAAAAAAGGATTTATTCTATCAACCGCCGCTGCACTGACACTAAGCCTTGGCCTTTCAAGCGCTGGCGCAGCACCTGGCAACGGTTCTGATGGCGATTTGCAGTCAGGCATTTCGCAAGAGCTTGGTTCACCAGTCGATTTGGGGATCGCCAATGATGAAAAATTGATTGAGATGCTGAAGGAAAGAGGCACAATTGCACAAGATGCATCGCCAAAAGAGGCGAACAAAGCACTAAATAAATACTTACAATCTAAAGTGGAAAACAGCAAGAAAATGAGCGTCAATCAGGTAAAAAATAATGACGCCAGTATGAAAAATGATGAAAAGAAAAACAACAATCCGCTTACAAACGGAAAGGGTAATAAACTTGGACATGCCAAGAAAAACAAAGTGGACGCTGTTGAAGAAGAGGCTTATAATGGGGAAGTTCGGGAAGATAAGGTACTGGTACTAGCTATCGACTTTCCGGACTATGAAAAAAGCTCAATCACACCAGATGAAACGGACATGTGGTACGAAAACTACACACACGACCATTTTCAAAACATGATCTTTGGTGACGATGGCTATGAAGGTCCGAATGGGGAAAATTTGATATCGATGAAACAATATTATGAACAGCAATCAGGAGGAAGCTACACCGTCGACGGAACGGTAGCAGGCTGGTACACAGCTGATAACCCTGCTGCTTATTATGGCAAAACGTTCCGGCTCCAGATGGTAACGATGCAGCAGCTGCTGAGCTGGTGTATGAAGCACTTGAAAAAGCTGCACAAGACCCAAGTATTGACCTAAGTGACTATGACACTTGGGACCGTGAAGATTATGATGGTGACGGTGTATATGACGAGCCGGATGGAATTATCGACCACTTAATGGTCATTCACGCTGGTGTCGGCGAAGAAGCTGGCGGCGGTTCACTTGGTGGTGACGCTATTTGGTCACACCGTTCGTCACTGGGTTTAGTTGCAGTTCCGGGGGCAGAGTCTGATAGTGACCGTTTTGACGGCCTATTAGCGGCAGATGATTACACAATTGAACCGGAAGACGGTGCGGCCGGTGTGTTTGCCCACGAATATGGACATGACTTAGGGCTGCCTGATGAATATGACACCAACTACACTGGTGAGGGTGAGGCAATTGGTTATTGGTCACTGATGGCAAGTGGCAGCTGGGCTGGAGATGTTCCAGGAACAGAGCCACCTGGAATTAGCCCATATTCAAGACAAATGCTGCAAGAGCTTCACGGCGGCAATTGGCTAAGCGGCACAACCCTTGACGCATCAGGTATAACGGGGGGAAGGTACATCGGTTCTTCTTGATGAAGGCGTCACCAAAGGCACGAACAATGATGCCGTTCGTGTTAATCTGCCGGATAAAGTTAATATATTAAACACCCCAAAACCGGTGAATTTGAATACTATGGCGGCAGAGGCGATGAAGTTGATCATAAAATGGTAAAAACAGTGGATTTAACTGGCGCTGAAAATGCAACACTTGACTTCAATGCCTGGTACGATATCGAACAAGATTGGGATTATGCAATGGTCCAAATTTCAACAGATGACGGTGAAACATGGGAATCCCTGTCAACCTCGAATACTAGCTCAACACTCGCTTCAGGCGGATATCCGGCAATTAAAGAAAATCTGCCGGGTTATACAGGCTCAAGTGACGGATGGATCCATGAATCAATTGATCTCAGCAACTATGCCGGTCAGGAAATTCAGCTTCAGTTCCGTTCCATGACTGACTGGGCCACTAATATGACAGGATTTTTCGTTGACAATGTAAAAGTGACAGCAGACGGAAATGAAGTGTTTTCTGATGGCGCAGAAGCAGAGCCTTCATTCACATTGAACGGCTTTGAGAAGCATGATGGTACGCATACAACTGATCAATACTATTTGCTTGAATGGCGCTCACACAACGGTGTTGATGAAGGTCTTGCCCACATCCGTCGTGGTGATAGCTTAATGTCCTATGATGATGGACTAGTTGTCTGGTATGTGGATGAATCGTATAATAACAACTGGACTGGCCAGCATCCGGGTGAAGGGTTCCTTGGTGTAGTGGATGCTGACCAGCGTGCGGTCAGATGGAGTGACAAAGGAACAGGAAGCAGTCGCTATCAGGTACATGATGCATCGTTCAGTCTCGATAAATCCGAGAAAATGTTCCTGGATTACATGGACCTGCAAGGTGTAACGATGAAAGACAATTATACGAAACGCACACCATTATTCGATGACAGCGCAGACTGGAGCAACCCGGGTCTTGTTGACGCCGGCCGGGATGTTCCTGAGTACGGACTGAAGTTCCGCGTCATCGGTCAAAGCAAAGATAACACGGTCGGTAATGTATTGATCTACAAATAATCATATAAAAACCCTGCCAAGTGCAAGCGCCCTGGCAGGGTTTTTCCGTTATTTTTCACAAACGGCTATTCCAAGCGGATAATGACCACCATGATGATCATCTGCCGGCTTGATCAGCGCGCCCTTCTGAAAGTAGAAACCAACAGAAGTATAATCCGGAAACAACTGCGTAAATTCATCCACAGTCAGCTGGTGCACATGGAATGGCGACCCGCACGGCTTCCCGCGGCCTTTTCCGAACGGCGTTGACAATACGAGAGTGCCGCCCGGTTTCAGCAAAGTGTACACATTTGCCAAAAACTGCTCTTCCGCCTCGACATGTTCCATCGTCTCAAAGCTGACCACACTGTCAAACTGCCCAAGCTTGTCCGGCAGCCCTGGATCAGTCACATCCCCTTCCGTAAAAGCAGAAATCGGATGGTAATACGTGCCTCGCGCATATTGAACAGCGTCCGGATCCACGTCAATCCCAACAACTTCGGATACGCTTTTCTCCCTTTTTTGCAAGGATGTGTGTGCCGAAACCTGCGCCACTGGCAAAGTCGAGCACCCGGCCATACACATGCTCGCTGGCAAAATGGTACCTAGCCACATGCTCTACCAGCAGTTCATTCGTTATTTTCATGTTTTCAGGAATTACCCGCTCTCCTGTATCTTCCAGCATTATGTTCACCGCTTTTTTCAAAATTAATGTGCGTTCAGTTTTGCTTTGTCAGGACGCTTGGCTGATACGGCGCAAAGAATGCCAATAACCGGAAATGCAAGGGATGCCAGCAATACCGGTGTATAGTTATGAAATATATCAAACCCGGCACCAAACGGCAATGGCCCCAATGACGAACCGATGACTACCATCGTCATACCGACCCCGTTGATGCTGCCGACATACTTCCGTCCAAAATAATCCGGCCAGATAACGTTCATGCCAATCCGTTCAAGGCCATTCGCAGCACCCCATACGATGCCAAACAGAACCGCCATCATCACGTTTTTCGTCACCAAAAGCATGAGCAGAAAAATAATTTCAATAAAGAACACACTAGCCAGCAGGTAATTGGTCGGTATCCGTTCGGTAATGAAGCCAGAAACAAACGATACCGGAATACCTGCAAAAGCCATCAGGCTCAGCACCATCGCAGCAATAGCTGGTGACAGTCCATTCGTGTCAAAAATGGATATAATATGAAACGTAATGCCTGTATTGATCATGGCCGGAATGCCAACACTAATCAGAATTCCCCAGAAAGCCCACGTCCGCATCGCTTCTTTCAGTGTCCAGTCCTCCTTCGCTTCAGGGAGTACAGTTCCGGCGGCTGGCTCGGTTGACTCGCCGTCATCCGACTGAGAGCCATCCGGTTCAAGCCCCATCTCCTCCGGCCGGTTGCGCACACCAAACAGTGCAAATGGCACAAACACAATCAATAGTGCCACACCCCAGAATCGCCACGCCATCTGCCAATCCCACGTTTCGATGATCCACGTGTTGATAATCGGAAACAGCATCGCACTGGCGAAACTGCCCAGGGTCATGAAACTGAATGCACGGCCTCTTTTTTTCACAAACCATTGCGCGGTAAGTGTATTCGGGATGAGCGACATCGTTCCCTGGCCAAGCAGCCGTACAAGGAAAAATCCGATGGCCAGCATGAACATATTGGAGACCATGCTGTTGAAAAAACAAGCAAGAGCAAATACGGTTCCGACCGTTACCATCATGAACCGCTGTCCATACCGGTCAATAAATCGGCCCACAAACATCATTGTCAGTCCGGCAATCAGTGTAGCAGTTGAATATAGGCTGGACACTTCCGTACGTGACCAGCCAAATTCCTGGATGTACTGATCAATGAAAGCAGAATTCGAATACGTCTGTCCAGGACCGGAGAAAAAGATACCTAGCCCGCCAATAAACACAATGAACCAGCCATAATAAATACGTTGAAAAACCTTCCCCCTTTCAGTCAACACAAAACCTCCCCTGAAAAACATTAAAACGCTCTTTTTATAATCTGCGTTTTATTTTACTGGAATTTATGAGGCAGCACAATCATCAGGCTGATGTTCGTGGAGTTGTGTCAATGTTTGTGGCGCTTCCAATTGATATCCAGCTGATGGCAAAGCCGTTTGCGTCTGCTCGCTCCGACTGACATTTACCACCATTCATATTCCCGTCTCCCGGGCAAAAAATAGAGGTGAGGCCAGGCTGCATACGAAAGGAGATTTTTATGGAAGCCGACCGTGCACAGGAAATAATGCATTCGATTACAATGGTAAACGTCAATTATCACGGTTTTCCCGTTTATTTGAAGCAAATAAATCCTGATCAGGAAACAGCCGTTGTTTTTCCCCTTGATGAGATGGATCATGACCAGCATGTCGATTTGAATGGTTTAGCCGAAGATGATCCATACTAAGTAAAAATTGACAAAAGGAGCACGGCCATATGAAACGAGCAATACTTTTTCTTATGTTGGCAAGTGTCAGCCTGCTGGTGCTGGCAGCGTGCAATGCTAATGACGACGAAAATGCAGCAGATTACCGAAGCAAGACGGAAGTGGATGAGAATCAGCTGCCTATTTCTACTGTCCGAACTGACCAGTCCAGTAATCACAGTGAGCCGGGAACACAGCAGATTAGATTCAATGGCGAGCCAAACGACCCTGGCCAGACCGAAAACAACCAGGGAAGGGATCCAAATGGTCAGGACAACAATCGTCTGCGCCAAGAAGATCCGCTTGAACGCAATTTGCGGGAAAACGACGGAGAAAACAATCCACGAATGAAGAAGGATCTGGCCGGACAGAAGCCTATTGAGCGGAGTGGCAATAATGGAAAACAGCAAGGAATCAACGAGTACGCATCTAAAGTGATTGAACTGACGAATGAAGAACGAAGCAAACAAGGGCTGTCCGCACTAAAAGCAGATAAGAAGTTGAGCCGCGTAGCCAGAAATAAATCAATGGACATGCAGCAAAAAAACTACTTTTCCCATACAAGTCCAACGTATGGATCCCCCATTTGACATGATGAAGCAATTCGATGTCACGTACCAGTCAGCTGCAGAGAATATTTCCAGAGGACAGCGCAACCCTCAACAGGTGGTTGATGCCTGGATGGACAGTGAAGAGCATCGCAAGAATATCCTTGATGAATCATTCACGCATATTGGCGTCGGCTACACAGAGGAAGGAAAATATTGGACGCAGATGTTCATTGAGAAATGACGAAGATGAAGGGAGCCATGCACGTCCAGAAACGGCATAGCTCCCTTTTTAGAGATTGCGGGTGCGGAAATTTTATCCTCCCGCTTGAACACGCACTTTTAAGGAAAAATGAAGCATTCCTTTTGACAGTTCGGAATATACAAGGTAATGTCAGTACATATAATTCCCATTAGTTTTATCGGATTAGGAATCATTCATTATAGGGGGGAAAAATATGAAAGCAATGTGGAGAGGTTATTTGCAAGCATCCCTCATCTCAAAAATAACAGTTGCACTTGGCCTTGGTGTTGTAATCGGTCTGATTTTCGGTGAGGATGCAGCCGTTCTGGCGCCATTCGGAGATTTGCTGCTCCGTCTCTTAAAGTTTCTGATTGTGCCACTCATTCTATTCACTCTGATTGTCGGGGTCAATCAGACAAACTGGGGAGCCTTGGCCGAATGGGCGGAAAAATGTTCATCTACTATCTTATAACATCAGCCTTTGCCATCGCGGTCGGGATTGCAGTGGCAAGCCTGTTTAATCCGGGAACAGGGATGACGCTTGATGGGAGCGAGTCATTTGACGTGCCGGAAAATCCGGGGGTTGCCAGTGTTCTTTTAAACATCGTTCCTGACAACATCGTTACAGCTTTCAGTGAGCTAAATTTATTAGGGATCATTTTTACCGCGATTGTATTCGGTATCGCCATTTCAGTGCTACGTTCATCCGATTCCAGCCATGAGCTGGGCGAAGCCGTGTACAAGGTCATCAATGGACTGAACGAAGCCACGATGACTATCATGAAAGGAATCATTCAGTATGTACCGATTGGGATTTTTGCCATTGTCGCAGAAATCGTCGGCCAGCAGGGAAGCGATACACTGCTCTCCCTCGGCAATATGGTCGCTGTCCTGTACGTAGCATTGCTTGTACAGTTAATTTTCTATATTGCCTTTATGGCGCTGACCAACATTAATATTAAAGACTTTTTCCAACATGGCCGCACGCCGATTATAACGGCATTTGTCACCCAGAGCAGCTCGGGTACACTGCCGCTGACACTGAATGCTGCCAAAAAATCTCAACCTGTCCAAAAGCCTTTACGGATTCAGTCTCCCGCTTGGTGCAACGATTAACATGGACGGGGCGGCCATCCGAATTGCCGTATCCGCCGTTTTTGCTGCCAATGTAATCGGCGACCCGCTCAGTTTCCCGGAAATGCTTCAAGTCGTGCTAGTCGGTACTTTGGCATCGGTTGGAACTGCCGGTGTGCCCGGTGCAGGCATCATCATGATTGCTACCGTGTTCGCTCAGCTCGGCCTGCCAATGGAAGCCGTTGGACTCCTCACCGCAATTGATGTCCTTGTCGGCATGGGCTGTACCGCACTGAATGTGGCAGGTGATTTAGTCGGAACAAGCATTATTAATAAGACCGAGCGAGCAAAAGAGCAAACAAACGTTAGTTAACCTTAGAAAAAAGCATCTCCTTTGCATAGAGGAGATGCTTTTTACAAATTCGAATGATTCCTATGCCGTTTAAGCTTTTTCAAACCGCGATTCAAAAAATGCCTCCCACTGATGGAGGCGTTTTTTTTAAGATATTGGGAGTAGTTTATCAGTCGTCGATAAACACCGTCAGAACTTTCGCCCCGTCATTATCGACCGGAATGAACAGATGCGGTTTCACGCCTCTGAAATAGCTAGTATCGCCCTTTTGCATATAGTGCTTTTCACCATCGTAATACAGCTCAATCGCACCTTCAACAATATAAATAAACTCGTCCTGGGAATGGGTGTACGGTTCGTGGCGCATATTGTAATCCTTTGGGGTGACGTGAACAATCGTTGGTTCAATCCGCGTAAAACGGGATCGATTGGCGAGCAGCTCAAACGAGTATCCCATATTCTCATCATCAGCATTCATTTGCCTGTCCGCTTTCGGCAGGACCACCAGATCTGTCTCCGGATGCCCGTCCAACACCCATGACAGCGGTACATCCAGGGCTTCGGAAATCTTAGACAGTGTCGCAACGGCGGATGAGGTCTGGCCATTCTCAATTTTTGACAGCAGGCTTTTGGAAATACCGCATTGATCCGCTACTTGCTGTTGTGTATGTTTACTTTTCATACGCGCTTGCTTCAGCTTCTGGCCTATTGTTTCAAGATTAATGGCTGCTCTCCCCTTTCGCCTGAGTAAATCAAATTCCTTCCTACATAGAATAGAGCAAATTTCGCGAACTGGCAACCGGTAGAGCGTCTGTCACTAAACAGAGTGGTTTCCGATAGAAGGTGGTAAAGCTGGAATCGCTGATAAATCAATCAAAACCCCCACCTGCTCGCATGCGGGTGAGGGTATCTCCAGCCATCGCCGGCGATTCTGATTATATTTCTGCATCCGCGACCGATGCTAACTTCCAAACTTCCACCCGAATCAGCTTTGGTTGACAACGGACGCCAATGTTTTGCTTGGCAGTGTCTTGCCCAGCTTATTCTGGATATAGAGTGCTGCTTCCTGGAGTTTCCGCTCGCTGATGCCTGTATCGATTCCCAGGCCGTGCAGCAAATACAGCACATCGTTGGTTGCCACATTGCCTGCAGCACCTGGTGCATACGGGCATCCGCCCAACCCGCCGATGGAACTGTCTAGCCTGGTAATCCCGTATCCATCGATGTCATGATATTGGCAATTGCCATTCCGCGCGTGTCGTGAAAGTGCATAATGATTTTTTCCTTCGGGTACCGGGCAAGCACGGCGTCCAGCAGTTTTTCCACCTGTGAAGGAACAGCCGTGCCAATCGTATCACCAAGCGAGACGTCATCTGCGCCAAATTCGAACAGCTTATCACAGACCCGGATAACAGACTCTGGTGTGATCCGGCCTTCATACGGGCAGTCAAACACAGTCGACACATACCCTGTCACATGTTTGCCCGCCTGTTTCGCTTCGTCGACAACTTCCTGCAGCACCGAAAATGTCTGGTCAATTGATTTATTAATATTTTTCCGGTTATGCGTGTCACTTGCTGACATGAACACCGATGCCCCGTCAATTCCTGTTTCTAGCGCCAGCTCCAGACCTTTCATATTAGGCACAAGCGCGGAATAGCGGACATCAGGATTCCGTTTGATTTTTTGCCGACTTCATGCGCATCCGATAAGGCCGGGACCCACTTCGGATGGACAAATGAGGAGTACTCAATCTCCTTCACACCTGACTCAGACAGCATATTAATCCAATGAACCTTATCCGCGGTGGCCACCCTTGTTTTCTCATTCTGCAGGCCATCACGCGGACCAACTTCCTTTACCTGCACATTCTCCGGCCAGCGTCCCATGCATCCCCCTCCTTTTCATGATTGAAAAAATGTACTTGATGAATCCGTTTACAAACATTTAATTTGCTGACGCCTGATACCCAAACCTGTTCAACTTATTCCCATTATATTCATTAACGTTTCGTTTGATTCAACCTTATTGAATTAAGTATATAATAAAATTCTAAAAATGTCAACTGCCACACAGTTATAGTTATTTAGTTGCGGTACAGTTTCAATATTGTTATCTTTTTAACGTATGACCATAATAGCGCAGAATAAGGGTAAATCCCTTTTATTGCGACAGGCTAATATAAGTGCTATAGGAAAGGGGCAAACGATAATGGCCTATATCTTATTAATCTTAGGCTTTGCTTTATTGATAAAAGGTGCTGATTTCTTTGTTGAAGGAGCTTCACACATTGCGCGGGCATTGCACGTTTCCCCTTTATTAATAGGATTAACGATTGTGGCACTCGGGACAAGCTCTCCTGAGGCAACTGTCAGTATAGTTGCAGCACTGCAGGAAAGTTCCGGCGTTTCAGTAGGGAATGTTATCGGGAGCAATATTTTTAATATCACACTTGTCGTTGGGTTAACTGCTTATTTAAATCCATTGAAAGTGAAAAGCGAAACCGTTAAAAAGCAAATTCCCTTTACCTTATTAGCAAGTACAGCTCTGCTCATCGTCATTAGTGACAAGAGCCTTGAACACCTGAGTGAAAACTTGATTACCAGAAGTGACGGATTTATTCTACTGCTTTTTTCGGCATCTTTTTGTACTATTTATTTGAAGTCGCAAAAAATAGCCGGGAAAAAGTCAAACAGGAAAGTTCGGAGACAAAACCTATCTCGTGGGGTAAAAATATAGCGCTAACCATCGGCGGCCTGGCAGCAATTATTATTGGCGGACGGCTGGTTGTAAATAACGCCACCGACATTGCCGTTTCATTTGGGATGAGTGAAACGTTGGTTGGGTTAACAATCGTAGCAGTCGGCACCTCTTTACCGGAATTAATTACGTCTGTGACAGCGGCCATTAAAAAGAAGGAGAAATTGCAGTCGGAAACATTGTAGGAAGTAATATATTTAATATTTTACTTGTTCTCGGAAGCGCCTCCGCCATTTCACCACTTATCGTTGACAGTCAGGTTTTTGTTGATGTTCTTTTAATGATTGCCCTTACCTGCGTATTGCTCGTTTTTTCCAGAACTAACTATACGATTGGGAAATTGGAAGGAATGACGCTAGTTGCCGCATATGTCTTGTATATGGTTTATATTATCATGAGGAATTGAACAAAAATAAGTGGTGCCTGTTTTGTCAAATACGAGGGTATCGACTTTCGAAGATTTGGATTCCTGCGCTTCTTCCACAAGATCAATAATTTTGGAAATGTCGTATCATTCCCGACCTATTCCGCAATGATTTCTACATAACCGCTGTCAACGATCGTTCCACTAAACAGAGCAAGACACAAACAAAATAATACAAGAGTTTTAAAAGTGCGGTGTTTACTTTGGGACTTTGGGATTTTAGAAAAAGAAAGGCTTTCACCAAGTATGTAGTGAAAGCCTTTCTTTTTCCAATTATAGTTTTTGCCTACGCCTGCATTAGCACGTCCTTGAAAAAGAAAACCGCTTTTTCTGCGTGCGATGTATCGCTGACGAAGTGTTCCTTGTCCTGTGCGTCCTTTAGCGGAAGAGGTCCAAGAATCGGTCCCAAAGGCCTTTTTCTTCCTGTTCGCCAGTTTCCTCTGTTGATTCAGGTTCTTCCACTTCAATTGACTCGGTCTGCAGGACGAATTGCACGACCTCGACGTTTCATTTTTATCCGACACAAACGATTTCGGTTCAAAATCAGAGGCATCATATTCGTCCATCATTTCATCCACCTCTGACTGCATTTGGCCAGGCAGATCGCTGGTTTCTTCCTGCAGTTCCTGTGTTCCGTCTTTCAGCTCACTTGCACCACTGTTAAGAGAGGTAGCACCGTCAGACAGTCCCTGAATGCCCGCATCAATATCCTGATAAGAAGCCGCCAATTCTCCGACACCATCCGTGTAATCTACCAGGCCGCTATGGAAAGATTGGTACTTGGATGCCAGGGAGGATAATCCGTTCTGCAAATCAGCAAGTGCATCCATCTGGTCCATGTTTTCCATGCCTTTCTCGACTTCTGTAGCCATTTTTTCGGCGTTGTTAGCCATTTCTGTTATACCGCTGGAAATTTGGTCAAGTGTACCGGTCACGGAACCAAACACTTTTTGGCTTTTCTGATAAGCTCCCTTGGCATTCTGGGCGTTCTCAAAAGCTTGGCCACTCGATCCACCACTTTTTCTTCGGCGTCACTTTCACGCAACGCATCAATTTCCTCTTTAATATCATCCGGAATCTTCTTCATGGCTTCATCCAATTTACCATACGCATCATCATAACTGTCGCGCAAATTTTCCAGCCCTTTAGCGGATTCCCGCAAGCCATCCGACATTTTATGAAGCCCGCTAGGCAATTTCTTAAGCTCGCTTAAGTCCGGCGCATCAGAGCTTCCTTGCATAGATTCACTTACCCTTTGCAATGCATCACGAATATCTGCAGACCCATTGACCAGCCCAGCGGACGATTGATTAAGTTCACTAATGCCACTCAGGTATTCACTGGAACCACTGCTCAGATCGGAGACCCCTGAATTCAGTTCGGAAATGCCGCTGTTCAAATCACCGACACCTTGATTGATATCACTGATGGCATCAGATAATGATTGCATTTCGCCCTTCATGCCACCTAAATCCGGATCCTCAATCGGCATGGAAGCCGGTGCTGCGGAGATATTAATCGGATCCATCTCGAAATCCGTGACATTGGCGGATACTATGAATGTCTCCTCTTTTCCGGAAGCACGGTAAACGTCACCTGGGTATCCTTTCCGGCATTGGCTTTCGTTCCATTGGGCGCCTGGATAGCTTCAAATGTCGCCGGATCCAGCGTTAGCGATATTTGCAGCATATAGTTTTCGAAAAACACGGAATCAGCTTTGTCATTTTCTGATGTGGAAATCTTGATTTCGAGCGGACCGCTTTTTCCGGCCAATTCATCCGGCGCCACTTCTTCACCATCCAGCACATAGGTAATATTGATATCCCATGGGAGCGGCTTCTTTTTCATGTCCCCCTGATAGTAAAATTCGTCTTCTTTCGCCTGTAAGCGAATCGTGTTGCCATCGGTCTCTATATCTTTTAAGTTGCTTAAGTTCCGCACATTCGTATAGTCCCCGTAATCTACAATTTCACCAGGCTTGGAGACGTGGAAGGTGTTCACCACATACATATCTTGCAATGTGCCGCCTGCATTCAGATTACCGTAGATTGTTTCATCTTTCGTGCTATACTCGCCGGTTTGTGTGTTCGCCTTTTTCCCGTTTCCATTGTCTTCAGCGGAAGCGGTTATAGGAAGCGAGCCAAACACCAGCATAACACTCATCATCATCATCGCTAATTTTCTTGGCCGCATAGCATCACGTCCTTTTATAAAAGTTTGGTTTCCACGTTGTTTTTTCAATTACCCGATCAAATAAAAGCAGCATGGCCGGCAGGAAGAGTACCACTAGTAGAAACGCAAGCAGCGCTCCTCTTCCCAGCAGAAGCCCGATGGACGAAACGATTGGGTCTGTTGACGTCGCCCACAGGATAAACCCGACACTGGACAGGATTGATGCGGATACGCCAATCGAGAAGATCTTTTCGTCAATTGTTTTCTTAATCGCAGCCATCGCTCCCATCTCTTTCCGGTTTACGGTATAAGCTTCAGTCAATAAATCGCGTAATCTACCGTTGCGGCAAGCTGGACCGTACTGATGATCAGGTACCCAATATAAACAAGAGGTGAATCCGTAAAGTACGGCACCGACAAATTAATCCATACAGCCGACTGAATTGTCAAAAGCAACACGACCGGAATGGAAATCGACCGGAATGTAAGAAGTAAGACAATGGCAATCGTGACCACAGTCAGTATATTAACAACCTTATTATCCTGCTCCACGATATGTTTCATGTCATACAAGGTGACACTTTCCCCAAGGGCATGGTAATCATCTCCGTAATAGTCAGATGCAATAGTCCGCACATCCTCCACCAGGGCAAAAGCGTCGTCCCCCTCCGTATCAGTTGTCGAATTGATAATGATCCGGCTGTAGTTCTCCGAGAAAAACTGTTCCTTTTCCGCCTCACCTAGATATTCGGGTGGTATCGCTGTTCCGACGCTCCCGACGTAGGAGACGATGCTATTCACATGATTAAGATCATCAAGTTCCTGCACGAGCTCCTCTTCCCGGGCGATATCGCCTTTTGGCACTAAGAGAACGACTGGCGTATGCTTGCTGAATGTCTCTTCAATCTCACTGGCATCGCTGCCGGCTCGTGTCGACTCCGGATGCTCCCCTGTCCCGTAAATAAAGTCCGTCTGGCCCTGTGCGAGAAATGCCGGAACAATTAGGATCATCACCACCAGCAATGCCGGAATACGTAATTTGAGGAGATTTCTTCCGACATGCGGAATACTCGGCAATAATGGTTTATGTTTTGTTTTGTCAATCCACTTATAAAACATCAGCGTCATTGCCGGTAAGAAAATCATGACACTGATAAAGCTAAGCAAAATTCCTTTGACAAGGTTCAGCCCGAGATCCGCGCCAATTCCAAAATCCATAAACGTGAGTGCAGTAAACCCGAAGAACGTCGTCGATGCACTCGCAGCAATGGCCGGAAATGACCGCTTCATCGCCTGCTGCATGGCTTCTTTCGGATCCGCTGTCTCCTGCCGGTAGTCAGCAAAGCTATGCAGCAAAAATATCGCGTAATCGAGTGATACGGCAAGCTGCAGAATCGGTGCCACCGCCTGGGTTATAAAGGAAACTTCGCCGATAAAGATGTTCGTTCCCAGGTTGATTAGTACAGAAACACCAATAGCTGTGAGGAAAAACAACGGCTCGGCCCATGACCTTGTCGACAAGAAAAGGATCAGGATAATGACCGGCACAAGAATGGCTGCTGCAAACGTCGTTTCCTGGCCTGTTGACTTTTGTGATATCGCCGTATTCAGGGCTTCCCCTGACATGGCATTGTCCTCACCAATCAGTTCATAGATGGCATCTGTCGTCTCCACCTCTTTTCCTTCCTCAACATGGAAAGAAAACAGTGCATTCCCGTTCTCATAATACGATTCGACGGTGTCAGCATCTGCCATTTCGATCGGGGTCTTGATATCGATCACATCATCAAGCCACGTGACCTCAGAGACGCCATCAATTGCTTCCAGATCGTCTTTAAAGGCTAATGCCTCATTGATGCTTACGTCCTTCATCATGACTCGTGTGTTGGCCACAGCCCCGTCAAATTCATCCTCCATGACATCCATCGCCACTGTGGATGGTGCATCATCCGGCAGATATTCGACCATATCATGATTTACTGTTACCGCAGACTGCACCACCGCACTGATAATCGCCAGAAACATAAAGGTGATGACAATCAGTTTTTATGTTTTAAAACACGTGCTATCATTTTAATCGGTGTTCATCCTCTCTTGATTCATTCATTCGAACACGATAATATTATATAAGACACTGTGTTGGATTTACAACAAACAGTTTTATAACATGCGTAATAATTCCAACATATGAAATGAAAGTGTTGCCAAATGTTAAAACGAAAGTGTGACGATTTGATGAACAAAAACTCGACCGTCGAAAGAAATATACTCGCATGGTTTTAAAGGATAGTTTAATCAATTTATTAAAAACAAACCCGATTTCTGCCATCACGGTAAAAGAAATCTGTAAAAAGGCCGATATCAACCGTTCCACCTTCTACACCCACTACAGTGATCAATTTCATTTGCTGGAGCAAATAGAGGAAGAAATCATTGCAGATTTAAACAGCTATTTAAATCAATATAATTTCGAACAGGAAGAGGAAGCACTACAGATGACAGAAAAGCTCCTAGAGTACGTCGTTTCCAAGTATGACATCTGCCAGACACTCCTAAACGAAAATGCCGATCATTCTTTTGAACGGCGTGTTATGGACGTCGCCAGGACATTCCTGATCAAAAACTGGATGAGCAATAATGAAGTGGATCCGGATATTTCCGAATACGCCAGCACCTTTGTTACCAGCGGAAGCATCTACGTCATCAAACATTGGCTGGCAAACAATATGGACCAGTCACCGAAACAAATTGCCCGACTGATTAACCGTGTGGAGATTACAGGGTGAAGAAAGGCTACATGAGGGGTTCCTTTTACCCTATAATCGAAAATATAAAAAAAGTGTCATGACACATGGCACTTTTTTTCATTTCTATACGATTATAGTGGTGAGAGCGACTCTATGACTGAAGACACTGGTGTGTCAATATAAACAGAAAAATAGACACATTCTCTTCCTGGTCCTACAATTGAATTGAAAGCTTCATAGATTTCAGTTGCCATCCGTGACAACGTTTGTGTAACTATCCAAGAACTAGGAGGCTAAAACAATGAATCAATATCAGCATTTCAATAAAAGCTTCATCAACGGCAATTGGGTTGAGGGGAAGGAAAATAAAACTTCTGATATGGTAAATCCATATGACAATGACGTTTTAGCAACCGTCAGCCTGGCATCTCTTGAACAGGTGAACGAAGCATTTTTAAGTGCGAAGCAGGCACAAAAACCTGGGGCAAGGATGCCGAACATCGCAAGGAGGTCATGACAAAGGCGATTAACTATTTTAAGGATCATAAAGACGACATCATGGAAATCCTGACACTGGAATCAGGAAGTACAGCTGTCAAAGCAAATCTAGAGTTTGATTTAACGGTTGGAATTATGGAAGAATCGCTGTCAATGATCACTCAAGTTGGCAAATTCGATGAAAAAGCATCAATGATCCCCGATAAAGTGAATGAATTTTACCGGCTGCCAAAAGGGGTCATTTCATCAATTGCGCCATTTAACTTCCCGTTGTATTTATCGATGCGCACCATAGCACCAGCACTGGCACTTGGAAATGCCGTTGTCCACAAACCGGATCTCAAGTGCGGTCTCAGTTCCGGCTCCGTGATCGCAAAGGCATTTGAAGCAGCCGGCATTCCTTCGGGTGTGTTCCAATCGCTATTGACCAAATCAAGTGTTACTGGCGATGCCATGTTTAACCATGAAGCTGCCAGCTTGTCAGCTTTACAGGCTCAACACCTGTTGGTCGTCATATTGGACAAGTAGCCGGTGAACAATTGAAGGATGTTGCATTGGAGCTCGGCGGCAATGGTCCATTCTGCGTCATGAGCGATGCAGATGTGGACAAAGCAGTTAATGCCGCCATCTTCGGTAAATACCTGCACCAGGGTCAAATTTGCATGATGATCAACCGCATGATTGTGCACGAGGATGTCTATGATGCGTTCGTGGAAAAATTCATTGCCCGTTCCAAAGAAATAAATACGGCGATCCGCGTGACCCAGAAGTTGTCGTCGGGCCGCTCATTGATGACAAACAAATGGAGAAGTCACTAGCCAATATCCAGAAAGCTAAAGAATCCGGCTTTGACATCCTTCTTGAAGGAGAACAGGTTGGCAACATATTAACGCCAACTGTCATCGGTAATGTGGATAATGACAGTGAATTGGCTCAGACGGAAATGTTCTCACCAATTGCTTTGATTGTGAAAGCCGCATCAGATGAGGATATCATTGCTAAAGCCAATGATACTGAATTTGGCTTAAGCTCTGCCATTATTTCCGAAAACGAGGAAAAGGCACGCGCGCATGCTTTAGAACTGGAATTCGGCATGACACACATTAATGACCAGCCGGTTCATGACGAACCAACGGCCTTGTTCGGAGGCATGCGTCAAAGCGGTATCGGCCGTTTCGGCAGCCCGCATATTGTGGATGAATTTACAGAAGGAAAATGGATTTCGGTGCAGAAGAAACCAAGGGAATTTCCATTTTAACAACTTATGAAAAGACCCAGCCCCATACGAGCGGGCTGGGTCTTTGTTTATAACGTCATCGTCAGTTAATGATTCAATGACTTCATTCGATAATGTAGTCAGCCGGAAACCCGTGTAAAGCAGTCAGAGACACAGCAAAGGACTCACGCTTCAATCTCTTTTCTGCTTTACTCATATTGTCGGTCAGCTACTTTCACCAGCAGTTTCCCGATATTTCTTCCTTTGAACAAATCGAGAAAAGCATCAGGAATATTTTCAAAACCTTCGCGGATCGTTTCGCGGTATGTCAGTTTGCCTTCTTGTAGCCAACTGCCAAGCTGCTGGGCGCCTTCCTTAAAGCGATCAGCATAATTGGCGACCGTGAAACCTTGCATTAGGGCGCTTTTCTTAATGAGAGTCTGCTGCACGCGCGGGCCGATATCCGGTTCTTCCTGATTGTACGTGGAAATAGCACCGCAAACCGGGATGCGCGCATAGCGATTCAATTGCGTCATGACCGCATCTGATATTTTCCCGCCGACATTATCGAAATACACATCAACCCCGTCCGGGCAGTCCTGCGCTAGGTCACGTTCGATATCGTTTGTCGTCCGGTAATTGATGCCTGCATCAAAGCCAAGTTCCTCTTTTAGGTAATTGATTTTTTCATCGGATCCGGCGATGCCGACGACGCGTGCACCTTTAATTTTGGCAATTTGCCCGACGGTGGAGCCGACCGAGCCAGCTGCTCCTGAAATAACGACCGTTTCGCCTTCTTTCGGCTTTCCGATATCCAACAGACCAAAATAGGCAGTCAAGCCGGTCATACCCAATATGCCTAGATGGGTGGTGATTGGCGCTATCGACGGATCGATTTGCCGAATCTCATTTTCATCGGCAGCATAGTATTCCTGCCAGCCAAACATACCGGTCACAACATCTCCTTCTTGGAACTTATTTGATTTAGACTCGATGACTTCGCCGATGGAGCCGCCTTCAATCACTTCATTGACTTTAAACGGTTCGATGTAAGACTCCGCATCCACCATTCTTCCCCGCATATACGGATCGACGGATACATACAGCGTCTTAATGAGAATCTGGCCTTCCCTGACGTTTGCCACCTCTTTTTGGACAAATTGGAACGTACTGTCATCTGGCATGCCCTGTGGCCGCTCAGCCAGAATGATTTGGTTATTCACACGAGTCATGGGATCGTCTCCTTTACATAAGCGTGGTTTATATAGCTTTGCCTTCTATGGTAGGGAAAATAACCACGTAATGCCAGTGAAAGTAACTGTAAGTAATCATGGATAAGGTGAAAATGGTATTGAGCATCCATCCTTCAACGTACAAAAAGGCTGAGCCCATGTGGTTCAATAGTAGGGCAGCAGCCTATAAAGAAACTATTATTAATCCAGCGTATCTTCGCAGGACTCACTTCCATATTCACCCATACCTAAGACCCTTATATAGTATCTACCTTCTACAAATATCCCATTCGTTCTGCCTCAAACGTCAGTTCATCTCTGAACTTCGGATGGGCGATGTCAATTAGTGCCTTCGTCCGTTCCCGAATGGTTTTGCCGCGAAGCCGTGCGATGCCGTACTCTGTGGCAATATAATCAACATCGTTTTTTGAGGTGGAGACAGGGGTTCCCGGGTTCAGGGCCGGCACAATTTTGGAAATGGAGTCACCTTTAGCGGTTGAATGCAGACAGATTACACCTCGTCCGCCTTCTGACAGACGGGAAGCCACTTGAAAATCCGACTGCCCGCCTGTGGAGGACCAATACGTCCCGCCAACCATTTCTGAGTTAACCTGGCCAAGGAAATCGACCTCCACGCCTGCATTCACCGTTACCAGGCTGTCCGCATCCTGTAATCGGCCAACATGGTTCGTCTTATTTACAGGCAGCATATAAATATCCTGGTTTTCGTGGAGAAAGTCGTAAAGATTCTGCGACCCATAGGCAAATGTCGCTGTCATTTTCCCCTTTTTGAATGGGTTATTTTCGTTGGTCACTGCCCCGCTGTCATAAAGTGCAATGACTTTTTCGGGAATCATTTCGGTATGAATGCTCAGATTCCGATAGTCCTTCAGATTATCCATAATGGCGTTTGGAATGGATCCATAGCCAATCTGCAGGGTATCCCTGTTTTTGATTAGACTGGCAACGTGTTCGCCAATCAGCTTGTCCTTTCCCGATTGGGGCGGTGCAGCCGGTGCCTCTGGAATTGGCTGATGATGCTCGATTAAAGCAGTAATATCCGAAATATGGATTTGGTTCTCCCCGTACGTGCGCGGCATGTATTCATTCACTTCCAGCAGTATCGTTTCAGCATACGGCAGCATCGCTATTATATGGTCCGCATTCGTCCCCAGGGAAAAATAGCCATTTTCATCCATTGGTGACGCAACAGCCATGACCACTGGCTTTCTGGCAGTTTGCTGCAGGATTTTTGGCAAGTCGAAAAATGGTTTGGCAAAAGATCAATTTTTCCTTCCTGAAATGCCTTCCGTTCCGCCGCCCCCATAAACATGCTAGTAATTTTAAGCTTTTCAGGGTTTACATCCAGCACATCACGGGTGGAAAACATTTGAAACAGGCGATTGCCCTCTAGCCCCTCATATGTTTCCAGTTGTTTCATCAATGCATATGGTTCCCCGGCAAGAATGGGGGTAATGATATCAGACTCCGGCTGAATAAACGTAAGCGCTTCCTCTTTTGTATGATGTTTTTCCCTATATAACTGTGCAAGATTCATGATGCATGGCCCCTTTTTTATCAAACATTATATCTATAGATTACAAAATTTTTAACTAAAATGATAGAGGCACAGGAAATTTACTTTTTCATTTTTCAACTAAATGTGAATCCATTATTATCCTCTCATGTTTTTAATGAATTTCATAAATACTTTTTGCTTAATATACGAACTTATAACTGAAAATACACTTAATCACTCGTACTCTAACTTAGAAGATTGGAACGGAAGGCGGACGACTCCTGCGGGATAAGAGGCCTAGATGAGACCCCGCAAGGCGTTAGCCCAAAGTAAAGCTTCCATGAGTAGGCTTCGACCTGCGAGGAGTGCTGCATCCACGACCACACTTGCAACGCGACGAGCATGAGGAGGCTCATCAGCCGCCCGCGGCAAAG
>BBCA01000039.1 GCA_001311805.1 Lentibacillus juripiscarius JCM 12147
AAAATTAATGTTATCAATTTAAGTTAGGTAGCATTATTTTTGAAAAAAAAGTAGTATTTTTCATTCATTTTACAATTATTGTGCTTAGTCCTACTTTTTCATTTGCTTGTTTAGAAAATCCTGATCTATTGGTAAAAAATTCTACATGGTGTATATGTTTTAGTAACCGTTCATGGATGGGGTGCAAGCCCGCGTGTGTCAGCACAAGCACCTTCCGTCCATTACGTATATAACGGTCTTTACGATAGGCCAATATATAGTTGATTTTCACTATATCGGTGTCCAGCAGGTTGATAAAATATTTTTCTTCTCCATTGTGCTGGACGATATGGTGAAAGCCTTTAGGGTGATTGCCTTCCCTTACTGATGCTTTAAATGTCAGGTTCTTATTTTGCACTAAGTATTGATGTAAGCTTGCTTGGTCATCCGCAAATTCAGCTACATAACTTTTGCCGAATCCCAGTGGAAACACTTTGATGCTGTTGCACTGTAGCATGGCCCGACTATCCATGAGACGATCAATGACCCGAATAAAGCTGTCCTGGCCTTTGGCAAAGAGAGCATAGTTCTCGAAATAGCGTTCGCCAGATTGCGTGCGTTCATCGGTGCGATGCATTTCCATTTCCCGTACGGTTTTGGCTAGGTTTTTGGCAGAAATACCATGCAAAAATGTATAGACTACATACGCTGCTCCCCTTGGGCTTGTGGCGATACCCTGTACATTATCAGCGCGATTCAAATTAAAGGTACGCTTCACATGCCGGCTGTCCTGAATCGTCCATCCTGCTTGTTGTAATCGCAGAAATATTTCATTGGTTGTGAGCAGGTACGGAACATGATACGTACGGACACGTAAGTCATCGGCCCGACGCTCAACAGGATAACCCTGCTTTCGCAAGCAGGCTATGCCAGTCTCGCTGATGCGGTGGTGATTCCCCTGTCTCGCTTGTTTGGCATTGTAGCCCTTGGTTGGCTTACTGATGATGTAGCCGGTATTGCGCAGAATGCTTATTTTTTATAAGCATAGCGCCATGTTAGGTCATGGTGCTGCTGTATCTGCTGGGTGCTGAGTATGCGGTAGTCGTACAAGGTTTTGAGTATATTGACGTCCAATGGCTGCAGTCGTTTTGATGACCTGTTTTTGTTTGTTTTTCCCAATTTATCACCCGCCTTTGTTGTTCGTGGGCCGGGGATGTTTTGTCTCCCCCAGTTCTCCAGTACTTCCGAAATGGCTCAACAAAACTATTCTCCCTTTGGTTTTTTACTACTGTTCGTTCAGTTACACCGCAAGTTGTCTCCAATCAAGGAGTCTATCTTTTCAAATAGGTAGAATATCCAATTTCCATTTGGGTAGAATATCAGGGATAGTTCCAAATCGATTATGTTCTACCCGTGTATAACGTTTTCTGGACAGGTAGAATATTAATTCAGCTACCAAAATATTTTCCTTCGTATTCTCTTGCAATTGATTGCTCCTTTTGATTAAATTTATCCTTATACCAATCCAGGTTACTAACTTCCGGTATATGTTTTAAGTCGTTATGGTGCTCCTGTAAATAGCCTAAGAAAGAAACCAGGTTTTGTTCTTCTACTAAATAAGTTTGAATATGGTTTTGGGTGTCTGGATGTCCCTGTTGGAAAAGAGATAACTCTTTCCAACTATCATCTGCAATCAACCGCGTGTAACGGATGGCATCAATAATGCATTTACTGTTGCCATTATCAAGATCGCGTCTAACATTATCTTTAAAGTAATGCAATATAAGCAAGGCGGATTTGCCGAATTGACAGTCAATACTGGCATAATTATAGGCTTGAAACGTAACATGTTGGTAATAGCTTTGAAGCGTACTAAAATAATCACGATCATGCTCAACGTTGAAAGGCAACATCCCGGCATACGAAAACTGAAAACCGGATAGCCATCAATAACCCATGGCTTACTTACAGCTAGTGGATTCTCCGGTAAATTTCTTTCCTCGAGCTCATCGTTTTGCATTTCCATTAATCTTACCATCGTTTCTTCTTTCAGTATTTCTATACTTTTTAGGATATTTATATAATGCGTCTGCAGCATGTTTCTTCTCCTTTTCTTTTTGTCTGACGTTGTGGAGCCTTTATTGTTAAGCTCTCACTCTGACCAACGTCCGACATATGATGTTTGATTTCCATTCGAAAAATAGGCTGTCCGACACTGTTATTCAAACACCTGCCATACCAATGGTTACACCTACATAATAACGTCAGACAACCAACATTGGAGCTGTCTGACGTATTATAATGAAATATTGATTTATCAGGGATACAAAGCCTATTATCCCGTCTGACATTCGTAACTTTCATTCGTTGGCTAAAAACTTGTTTATATATGGCATGGGATCTACCGATTCAAATGTGCCATCACCCTTCTTTTGATGTATTTCAAAATGGAGATGTACGCCTGTGGAATCACCTGTTGTACCCATTTGTCCAATGATTTGGCCTGCTTTTATTTTCTCTCCCACTTCAACACCCGTTTTCATCATGTGCGCATAATATGTCTGCAATCCATTTTCATGCTGCATGATTACCAAATTACCAAATCCACCCCTATTAAACGCTGAATATACAACTTTACCATCAGCAAAAGCCGTGATAGGTTTGCCACGATCTTGGCCGCCAGCAATATCAATCCCTGCATGAAAACCTCTTTCTCCTTCTATAACACGATAACCATAGGTTGATGTTAGGTTTTTGTATGAGGAACAACCCATGCCTGATCCCCTTTTATCTCCACCGTTGCTTCCTCTTTTGATACAAAGCCAGCGTTATAGAGATTATAAAAATGCATGACCTCGTCTACATACCAATCAGCATGATTATAAGCACGTATAGCTTTACGTAGATCACTGGATTTCGTTATATAAGCTTCCAAATGGTTAGCAGCTGCAAAATAGCATCTTTTCTTCCCATGGGCTTGCAATGCCATTTCCATTAGCGTCTACACCAAATCCACCGTACTTTTCAATCTGTTTCGGGTCTGTTTTGATGTCTTTAGGAATTTCTGTCCCACCTAAGCCTTTACAAAAGGGATAGTCCCAGCCCAACCAACTACATGGCATGAATTGAAGATGTCCTTCTGCCCCGACTGGTGATTCCATCTCAATGGTGGAAAACAAGGTTTCTACACGATGGAGGGCAGCAAGTAATAACCATGGCACATCATATCTCTCCCCCGCCTTCTTATACATAGGATATACTGTTCCGGTATTTCTTTTTCAGCCATTTTAGAAGGTGTTCCTGTAAGCTGGTCATTTTTATCATTGAAACCTATACCACCAAAAACATACCTAAAAGTAATACACCCACAAACAAAACAATACAAAAGAACATTACTAAGCCAACAAGAATACCAATACTTAGTTTAAAGATTCCTCTCATAAGTACCGGTAATCCTTAATGATGTAAGACATTCAACATATAATTTCTGACCTGGAATGTTTCTTCTGTCTGCTTCATTTTAAGGGTGTAATTGACTATTTCCTGTTTAGTTTTCTTCCCTTTACTATTGTAAATATCACCTGTGATTCGAACCTTCCAAACAAAGTATTCCTTACTCGGTTCATAAGGCTCATAAACCTCTGCAGATACTATTTGTTTTTTATATATTGTGGCAGTTGGTTTAGGTGTTTTTTCTACAAGTTTTTGATACATCTTATCTGTCATATAAGCCCGAGCATTTTTTATATGCTGTGTCGGCCTATCACCATTAAAAGCATAATAATTCGTTGCAAATTGTTTAGCGACCTTTTTAGACTGCTTTATTTGTTCATCCGAAAAGTACTTACGATAAAAACTCTTAGGCTCTTTCAATGTATCTGGATCGGGCGTTTCTATCTCTTGTTGCTCATGATTTTCCTGAATTACATTTGGGTCTGTTGTTGTCCCTTTCGTTTCCTCCGTTCGACCTTTATACGCACGCACTGGTTGATTCGAAGTAGTATTTACTTTTGACACGTCATTCGATGTATCTTCCGGCATTGTTTTTCCGACAAAGATAGAAACTAAAAACAGCGTAATGATGATTACCATTACGCTGTAAACAATAATATTTTTGGCTTTTTCGCCCATATTTGCATGGTCCCCCCGTTTACTCCAATTCCGCATAATCATTTTGTTCCGTCTGTTTTTCATTTGCCGCCGGAGGAATATGGTCTTCTAGTGATGCTAGGTCTGCCAAATCATCACGTTTATTCATCTGAGCGCCCTGCATACCATCATTCACCGACTTAACATATTGTAGCCTTCCTGATGGTGGTTTCCCTTCAGGTTTCGACCCATCTTTTTCAAGTGCATGTTCAGCAAGTGTACCTTGGGATGCTATAGTATTTTCTGTTGTATCACCACCAGATGATTCAGGTGATTGTCCGAAATTTAATCGGCCAACATTATTTCCAGCTGCAGTCGACTGGACCGTGTCTGATGATAAAGTTCCCAACGTATCACCTTCTACATTTTTTTCCTTGTGTACCCTTATTATTGGCTTTCACATTATTATTATCAGGCTGTAAACTCGGCATTGGGTCACTACGGCCAATTTCTTGTTCCGTCGTCTCCTTATTATTACCGGTATTGGAAGTCCCCGATTTCTCAGACGCTGTAGAAGAATGTACATCTTTATCAGGGGTTCTTACACTGTTTGATTCACTGGCTGATGTTATTGCAACGTCTGAATTAGATTCATTCCTTTGTAGTGAGGTTAATTGGCTGGAGCGTTTAGCCTGCATACCACTTTTGGCTACATCTCCGACACTGCCTTCACCTGTGGCCAATTTCCCAACAGAACTCCCGATATTTGCTCCAGCCAATGCTCCCGCTCCACCTGTAGTAAGACCTCCAATTGCGGCACCACCAGTTGCTGCTAATCCCTGCGTTCCTTTTTTCAATGGATTAGTGAAGTCCCCCATTCCATCTCGTATTTCTTGAACTCCCTGAGATCCGGCAACAAAAATGTTTTTAATACGTTTACGTAAAAAGAACAGCAGCATAAATAATACAAAATGAATTAATGCTGCAGCTATATACCCCATAAATGGATTACCAGATTGTTCGCTTGCCGTAAAATCAGCCTGATAAAGTAATTCTGAAATGGCGAATATAATCAGTGCTGAAAATGCTACTACAATTTTTAATACTAATGGCAATCCCAACTCGATAAAGTATCGTTTAACCACATTGAATTGTCCTGGCATTGCCCCAAATAAAGGGCAAATGGAGCAAAAATCGCTATTAACATAAACCAGAATTGAAACAGCAGCAAAGCCAAAGCCAAAAAATATACAGGTAATGAAGTGATACCATTTATTGTTAGATACATTGGTGTGAAAGATAAACGTTCGCTGATATTATCATAATATAAGTTATTGTTATTCCAATCTTTGGTTTCCGTTGCTATAGCATCGTACCGTTCTTCAGAATTTGGCTTCGCTTTTAATAAATTGTTTACACGATTAATTGCTTTATCCTTACTATCTGCTAAATTATTTAGATTGGTTTCACCGTACATCATATACATAAATGGGCGATCCACAAACAACGTCCAAAGATTGTTTTTCATCTCTAACTTTAGGCTTTCTTCATCAAGATTGGTTGGCCTAGCATTTTCAACCTCTTGAGTACCATTCTGGCTTTGTTCATTTGAATTACCCGCTAATACCAACGCACTGGCTTCCGTAGTCACTTGATTCAGCCCAGATAAGAACGTGGAGTAGTTCGTAAACAACAATAATGCTATGGTTAATGCTAGGACTGTTTGCAAAATAGTTCCTAATGATGAAAACATTGATCGCTTCCAAACCATTAAAAATATAGCATAAATAACTGTAAAAACGGCAACGAATTTTGCTAGGTTACCAAAGATCCCATTTGATGAAAAGTTACCCATTCCAGTAATACCGGTGATTTCCTGCATAATGCTGTCCAATTTTTCAATAATTAAATTGATAAAGTCAAAACTGTAAGCAAAATCCAAGGAAGAAATCATAAAATTGGTCATTAAGATATTCATATCAAAAGCAATGTTGACAAGATAGTTGAAAAACTCATTCATTTTCTGTCCTGCTTTATTTTTCATGTCCAGGAACCAAAACTTATCAGTTACTTTATCTGCAAAGCTTTTTTTCTCATTAAAATCTTTAGGTACAGCATCTAAATGGTAATACGATTCTCCATTACTTTTAAAATTACCCAATTGTTCATGTTCACTCTTATTTTTATTTTCGGCAAAAACAGGTTGGGTTGCCCCCATTGCAAGGTTTAAAATAAGAAAAATTGAAATCAACTTAATTATTCGTTTCCATGCTTCATTCATAAAATTACCCATAAAAAATAACCCCTCGTGTAAGGGATTATTTTAGGGTCATTCCTCCTTCCTATATTTTAATCATTTATCTTCAAAACCATATTCGTCTCCTGCCGTTTCTTCATCAGATTCCTTGTATTTATGCAATAATGTTCCTGAGTCTTTCTTTTTCACTTTTTCTGGTATGCTCTCTTCCATAGTTTTAACTTTCCATTCACCATCTTTATCTTGCTTTAAACTAATAAAGTTTGAATCACCATCTTCAAATTTGTAATTATTCCATGGTTTCACATAATAAATCACTTCTTTTGAATCTTTACCGTAAACATATCCATATCGACGTATTACATACTCATCATTCAATTTCTTAAAGTCTTTAAATTGGTCGGCATATTTATTTTTGATTTTTTATAGTCTTGCTTATTAATAAGTTCTTTCCCATGAATATCATCACCATTGTCAGTAACAATGCCTGTAACATACGGTTGATTTTTCAGCTCTTTTTTACCTTTAGGAGACAACATTTCGTATGCAGCAGGAATATTTAATTCAAATCCAGCTTTGTAAAACTTTTTGGCTAATTTGTCTGTTTTTTCAAATACCTTTTCACGTTCTGACTTTTCCTCGTTTTTTGTATCCCCTTCTTTTTCACCTGTACTAGCCTCATTATCAGACGAACAAGCAGCCATTAGTAAGAACATGCTAATCATCAATAATAAATAATGTTTTCTTTTGCATTAGACCTACTCTCCTTTGTATCGTAATAACTGAAGCTGGAAATCTGTTAAATGGTACATTCTTTCGTTTATTACTTCCACTAACTCATCCGTATTGGAATAGACAATTCCTTAGGAGTCTGCATCAACTCTCTTTGTTTTTCTTCCTCAGTTGCGGTAGATGAATCGAATGCATCTAATAAATCCCGAAACACTGGATTAATATGAATAACCGCTGAACGTCCAAAGATATCCTGGAACAATGCATCACCACGACCTAGGTTTTTAATACATCAATATTTTCTTGTGTCTGTGGCAAGTTTAAATAATTTAACATCTCCTGGGCTTCTTCTGTTTTACGTAAACCAAAACTGAATTTCATTCCCATGTTTGCTACGTCCTGCCCATGATCTGAGGCATTCTGCGAACCTTTTATGAGCGTTGTATTGTAAAAACGCCCCATACGCACAATAAAGTCCATCAACTCGGAGCCGACCGCACTTTGTTCAATAGAACTAGCTTCATCCTGCAGGATGAATTTGTGCCGCATACGGTCTTGATTAAACATGTACTGTTTCGTAAAAGCTGTAAGCGAAATCATAATTGCCTCAGATATTTTATGTTGAGGTCGCAATTTTTTTCGTTGTTTTACTTGGCAAATTAAGGTTCTGCACCATTAATACCTGGACCGGGACATCAGGTTGCAATACTTTATATTGCTGTCCTACTTCCCCGAAGAGTAACTTAGCAAGTTGGTTGCGCCGCAATGTTTCTAGCATACCTTTCAATTTATCAATCGCGTTAATACGTGCAGCATTGAGGTTTGCCGCGTTATAAAGATTTTCTAAATATGTTATTACCGCTCCTATACAAGGGTCTTCTTGTTTCGCTACATGTTCTATTGCCTCACTTAAAATAGCGTAAGCATCATCATTAATATCTACATTTGTAAGGTGTGTCAAAATATCCATGCAGATATCTTTACCTTCTTCCAAATCTGTACTTGTTCGAAAAGGGTCCAATGAACCAGCATCATTTGCATTTGTCCCCATTTGCCAAACAGAAATATACTCTTCAGGAATATAGGGAAGTCCCTTTGTCCAATTTTGCGGTCGCCCTTTGGATCAATAATTAACCCCTGGGAACCAGTCAGGGCAGCCAAATAAACAAATAGATTCATAAACAAGGACTTTCCTTTTCCGGTCATACCTGCTACCATGACTGAGATAGAGTCAAACACATTATTGACATTTTCATACGCTTTGGCGGCAAGGTCCGGTTTAATAAAAACAGGCTTTTGAAATTGACGTGTATAGCCGATATAAAAACCACGATTATCCCCGATATTCGTTGTAGCGCCAAACATCATACCTGCCAAAATCGTTGGAGATACATACATAGGAAAATCATTATTAAATTGTTTTGATCCTGGTATGGTTTCCATTAGTAAATTGAGTTGTTCACCATATGGAGAAACAATACTGACGCCAAATCGGGATAATTCATCCGTTAATTGCTCAACCCGTGTTTGCAATGTCCGTTTGTCTTTTGCAACGACTTTAAATACAAATGAACAACTATATCCCGGCTGCCCTGTCTGCTTAAAGTAATTTTCCATTTGCACAGCACCCTGTTCCGATTCAACAACGCTTTGATCGATGCTGTCCTGTCCTTTGGCAGCTTCTTTTCTTTGATCTTTGTATTCTAATCGTGCATTACTCAATTTCTTTTGCACTAACCGATTGGGCTGGTGATGTGCTCGTATAGAAATAGTTACCGGAAAAGGCATTCGAGACTGCACATGGTAAAGCCATTCAAAACCGGGGTGACTACTGACATCATTCATATCATTACAGACTAAATATTGAGTATACAGCTCTTCAATTTCATTATTGCGTATTTTACTCAGCAGCAAAGTTTTTGGACCCACTTCATCAATATTCGCATTTTGCAGATCAATAAAGGCATTTTCTTTTGGACGGATAGCTCCATGATGGATATTATTGGAATCTACACCCTCAACTTTATCACCTGATGCAAACGCCTGTCGATATGTCACATCTTGATTGGTCGGAGAAACTGAATAGGTTTTTTCTGCCAAATAAATAAGTTCTTCTGTTGTGACTGATTTTATCATAGAGGAAAAACCGTTTGCCATATTTGTTATTAAACTTTCCGCCTGTTTCTGATACGCCTCTATCACTTCTAAGGGAATATCATAAGGGTTTAATCCAACCGCCCGGTAGACTGGTGAACGCAGACCATCCAAAAATTCTTCAACTGATAAAGCAATGTGTTCCCCATATTTGGTGATAAATATCTATTTTTGGATGGGTCTAATTGAACACCCAAGTAATGGATATATTCGCCTGACTCATTCAAAGAACGTTGTTTGTTCAAATGCTGATTGACTTGTTCCATAAAATGCTTTCCATTCTCTTTCAAAGAATAATCCATTCGCTCCATTTCCTTTATGGTTTGATTCACCACACCGCTAATATTTTTAGGCGTCGGATCAATGACAAAGTGCAAGTCGTGCCCATTATTTGATAAATAACTTAACTGATGTTGAAATGGTTTTACTTTATCATCAAAATCTAAGAAATCATAACTGAATCCTTCAATTCGATAATAGGCCCATACGGTATTATCGTGTGCAAAAACAAGATTATTTTCAATATGCCTAATGGGAAATTCTAATATATTTGTCGCATGCCAAACTCCTTTCTTACTTATAAGTCACAAATCCTTTATAACGATAGGTTGTAGGTTTAAAATGATGTTTCTTAACACCATAGGTATAATGACTATGGAAGACATGCGTTCTTTCTTTGGGTATTTTCGTCCATGTACGTATGTCTTTCTGCTTAATTTCCGTGCATGATATAACAGAAAGGAACGGAAGAAATATATTGGTGATCGTCCTT
Organism: Lentibacillus juripiscarius JCM 12147; assembly: GCA_001311805.1. The sequence continues at coordinate 9,984 of BBCA01000039.1, forward strand.
CTGTTCCGACATCTGTTAATAACCAAGCAATCGTAATAGGTAAAAGAAATAAAATACCATCGGGAATCCACCTAATTAATTGGCCTAAAACCGGCGTTGCTAGCCAAATAACTTCCCCTATGCTAAATACAAGTAAATAAAGAAGCCCTTTAAAAGGTATAGGTCTGCCCAATTTCAGGCCGAACAGCTGATAAATTTTACGATCAAATTTTAAAAAGTTATTTAATACATATAATGGGATGCGCCTTTTTTGTTCATCCTGCATATAATGCTCCTTTAATTAGATAAGGAACAGCACTAACATAATGCTGTTCCTTCAAGAAATAGTTGATGTCTAATTCACTGCCCAATGTTGAGCTTTTTGTTAAACCATTCAGATAACCCCAAAATAAGGTCAGGGTTTAACACAAATATACCAATAATTGAACCAGCAATTAATACGCCTACTGCGAACAACCATGCACGCTTAAAAACAGCCACCATTAACAAAACAATGATGATAAAAAACAGCACATATTGTATTTCTTCGGTAAACCAACTAAACAATGGTTCCAAACTCATTCATCCATCACCCACTTTCAAGTTGTCTTTTATTTACTCAGTTGCTAGCTTTTCAATTGCTTGATCGGCTTTCAGATTTGATACAACGTAGTGGTCTTGCTCCTTGGTGACGACTAACCTGTATACGGTATCAAATTGAATACTTGTTTTCGGGTCCTCCATCGTTACATCAGCAATGACAATAACTTCGATTGTTTTTCCCCATGGTATACATCAGCACTTCCTACTTCCACGAAATTTAACGCTCCCTGTAATCCGTTTTGGTGCTTCTCATCTGTCAAAATATAACTCAACCGGTCTTCTGAGTCTTTGGCATAACTAGCAAAGAACGTGTCTAAAAAGTTTTTAATATTGGTCACTTCTTTACTAGCTTTTGCCGCCTTTAAATCCTTTCGATAGTTATTAGCATCTTCGGTTACAGTCGTTGTTGTATCTATATTTGTAATAAATGGTAGATCATAAACACCATAAGATGTTCCGTTATACGTAATTGGTACAGCAAAGAACTTGGCTACCTCTTTGGTTTCAGTTTTCGTTTTGTTTTTCCTTTTCTTTCTTATTTCCGTTTTTACCTGCACCTCTCGGCTCATTTTTGTCGTTGTTTCAAAAATAATATGTGCTTTGTCTTCTGTTATTTTCTCTACGTTCTGCAGACTAACGTGCTGTACAGATGCATCCCACTTTAAGCTGTCCCTAACCAATCCTGCTTGACTATCAAGTCCTTTAGCTAAAAAAGTTGGAAAGCCGTTTTTCACGAGCTTTCCAACTATCACGTTTCCAAGTGAAATAATTTTTGGTAAAATCTTTAGCAAACTGAATGGCTTCCGGCTTTGTCGCAGGATTTGTCATTGGTTTCGGCTGGCTTTGCTCCACTTCAGCACTAGAGTTGATATTTGATGTTATGTTCACAAACACAACTAAAAACATGAATGAAAATAACAGCCAAAATGTAATGGCACCGAACTTACGCATAAGATAACTTTTGGGACGCGCTGGTTTCTCCTTTTTAGGTTTTGTGCTAAAAACACCTTCATTTTTGCATAAAACGTTTTAATGCCTTGATGTTTTCTTTATTCTCTTTTTTCTTTTGAATGTTTTTCAACCATTTGTCCTCCCTCCTGTTCTGTTTTTGCTATCTTATATTTTTTTTACTGGAACCAAATACGATAAAAATGGCAATAATGATAAGAAAGGTAGTTACGGCCCCATACCGAACTAAAGCCATATCGTATAGACGTACAATGGCATCTTTAAACTCTTGCCATAAAGGTTGAATAGCCGGAAATTCTTCCAAAATGATACTTCCGACAACTAAGAATAAAAATATACCTAAAAGCAGTCCAAGAAAAACGAATCATATGTTCACCTCCCTCTCTATGAAATAACTAAAATTAAAGCTAAACCTTTGCACATTCCCCCTTTCAAGGCATAAAAAATACCCTGCAGATGCCGCAGAGCACGTCCTTCATGCCTATTTTTCTTTACAGTATATGTTTTGCTTTGACTGAACCTTTCTTTCACGAATAATCGATATTCGTTTATTCATCTTCCTGAAAACCAAATGAAGAAAGAAATGCATTGGCAGTTTCATGCATGGTTTGTTCATTTACTTCATTGGAAGTACTTTCCTTACTACTTGCTTGTCCATTATTATTATCCAGCTTTCGCAGCATCTCTACCTGATTTTCTTTTAGTATTTCTATATCTTTCTTAAGAGAATCAATCATTTCTTGTTGCTCCAGTCCTTGTTGAGAACCATTTACTGCAATACCTAACAACTTTCGTATACCTTCACTTCGCTGATTGGCAGGTAGTTGTTCTAGATATTCATATATTACTTGATCATCACTGGTTAAACGAAAACTATACCGTTTTTTCCAATTCGTATGCATACACTAACCCATCTTTTGTCTCGCTTCTGATTGGTGATGGACCGTCCGAGCCGAAGGTAACCAATGGTATTGGCAAACTGGCTTTCCGTTATACGTTTTAAACGATGATCAAAGTGGGGCTGGACAAATGACTCGAACAAATTACCACCGCCACCTGCCAGAAAAATAGCGTCGAACAGGTCGCTTTCTTCTGCCCAGACGCTTTTTAGCCGATCGGCAATATTCGTTGCTATTGATTCCTTACTTTTATAGATGGCTTCTGCAAAATCAATACGTTTTCCCTTGTAAGTTAAAAACTCATTCTTTAAGATTCGACTGATATGAAACTCATTCAGATCGGCACCACCTGATTGAGCTTTAAACACTTGCCTAATGTCCCGATGCAAATTTATAACGCCCTCATCCACCGTACCCGACAATTTAGCATGCGGTACGAAAGATCCGTTTTTTGCATTTCGACTACAACAAAATCGGTTGTTCGAAAACCAATATCCATTAACGCAAGGAAATTTCCCTGCTCCATTAAATGCGGGTACGTATATTTCCCTTCATGATTTAAGAGAGTTGAAAAAATTGCTGATGCGCCCTGCGGAAACACCATCGCCTGATCAATATTCAGGCGTTTTTTCCTGGCCTTTAAATGGACCAGTATCCCATTGCATAATTGGCTGCATTCCCAGTATTGCCTGCCTAAATTCCTTTGCCTGTGACTGATAAAAGTCCAATGGCAACCCTGTGGAAACCTGTACATGTTCATCATCTGTAACCAACTGAACAGCTACATTTAATAACACCTGCGTATAAACATGAGTAAATCTTTCCTGATCAAATATACGAGAAACAGAACGTGATTCCTTGGCCAAGTCACCGACAAAGTAATCTTCTCCTTTGAAATGAACATGTATATTTCTTAAATTACTCGGTTCCTCCCCCATAACACTGGTAAGATTTCGATGATATCCTTTCCCTACTAATGATGGAAACACAATTTGTTTTCCGGAAGATGACATAGCCTTTACATATCCGTAACCCAAATCAACTGCGACATGCTCCATAATTACCTCTCCTTTCCAACCCCTTATCTTTAGCTAGATAGTGGTTTCTTCCCATACTTTTTTCTCGATAAATAGATTCCTGTGTAAAAAAGTGTGTAGCTTTGCCGTATTATTAGGTTTATATGTTCGTGATCATTTCTCTCCCTAAATAAACCAGTAACAACAGTGCCGTGCAGCGATCCAACAAGTGGAACGTCTTTTGTGTAACGTTGAACCCGATTGCTTTTGGGACTGGATAGAAAAACTGCACTTGACCGGTAAGCATGTCCCCTGCAATATGGGCCAACAGCCCAACACCTGCTGATAACCATACCCACTCACTTGTAAGAGGGTACAATACTAAAACGGTTAATACAGAAAATAGTAACGAATGTGTTATCGTCCGGTGACCAAACATTTTATTGATCAGAAACGATAACGGGAATACGATTTTTCCAAATTTTGATTTATGCTCATCCAGATCTGGAATAATACCTGCTATGCCACCTACCACTGCTGCCCGCCAGTCCCCACCTGTAACAACATAACCTGCAGCTATTCCGGATAATAAATGCGTCCTCCACTCCATGGTCATTCCCCATTCTATTTACTTATTAGACATAACAACTTCTCCAATTCCTAATTGTCCAACCCAGGTACAGTGGAAACAGATATAAAAAGCAGGATCATTGGACATTTTCCCTAATAACAAGTACGTGTTACTACCGCATTTCGGGCATGATGTAACTTGCGACATTTGAATCGTGTACGCTGATTTGAAGTGGTTCATGTTACCCCTCTTTTCGATTTATTTATTATATTTATCTGCTAAAAACCTTCGTATGGCCTTTTTCGTTTCAGCTTGGTAAACTTCTTCCACTTTGTCCTGTATATACCATAAGAAATTCTCTAATTCTATTAAATTAATCTGCATCTTGATTATCTCACCTCCCGGAAAAGCATTTATTTGGCTGGATGCTGTTATAACAATGTCTGCATCAACTGGGGTAATTTTCGGTCCAGTCCAGCCTTGTGTGTTCGCTGATACTTTTAACACCATTGATTTAAAATATCTTGTTTTCTACTTTGGCTCACTAACATTACACGATCTTGGCGGGAGCGCATAATTTGGAATGACAGCTGTATAGAGAAGAGTGAGAAAGGAAATCTCGCCCTTATTCGTCATCATTCCTGTCATAACAACAATGACACCAATTTTAGGGTGTGGTTTTTTGACCACACATGTGTGTGTTTTGCCACACCCCCCAAGCCAAAAATATTGGAATTGTCAAGGTGTGATTTCATACCACAGCACGATTTTATAACCCAATCTAATCCCGCCATATCAAGGTTTAATGGTGTGGTTTTATATCACACCCTTTCATTTCGCTTGAATTGTAAATACGTTTTACGCCGATACAAGCGGCCAAACTCGTGTCCATTTTTCAACCATAGTTTCCAGGCTAGATACACTTTTTGCGTTCTAATATATCAAATTCCATCACTAATCTGGCCAATGTCGCATTAATGCGGTTACGATCTCCTGCATAAATAATTTCCGGATTCATAAACAATGGACGCTGGGATATATTTCGTTTATGTGCTTTTATTTCCTGCGCATTCACAAACTCAAATAACATTCCTTTAGCAAGAAGCTGGGATATCGTCTTACTTGTGGCTGAACGCTCTCGATTTAAATAACGTGCTATTTCCGAAACACTCATAAATTCATTAGTTTCCCGGTTAATAATGGCATTGGAATGAAATTGTACTAATGGCATAAGGGACAGCAACAAACCCAGCTCGCTATTGGTTAGATGCTTACTTTGTATGACAATATCCAGATTTTCCTGTATCGCCTGGCAAAATAGTGCTTTATTTTTCTGTTTTATTTGTAAAGTCCGTATCCTTGTTGGTTAGCTTTTGTTTCCTGCTGGGTTACCTCACTTAAATCAACTGCCTGTTGCATGGTAGATGACCGTGCTTTAGCTTCAGCCTCACTGAACGACTTTCTAAGATTGTCTGTCATAAACTTTTCCCTATCCGGAATAAGCAATGTTCTGACTTAAACGTTGCCACATTTCCGTATGTCCCTTCGCTGACCAAGTTCATATCAATTTGTGTTTTTCGTTAATCGTTCAGCAAGTTTACTGTTGCGTTTTGCTATCTGGTTATTTGCAATAGCTATATTTAAAGCTTCTTCTGTCCCAATAACCACCATTTTTCTTTAGCACGTGTCATAGCAGTATATATTAAGTTCCTAGCCAGCATCATGTAATGACTTGCGGTAGCAGGAATAAGCACAATCGGCGCTTCACCACCCTGTGCTTTATGAATCGTAATAGCATAACCCAGGTTCAATTCTTTCGTCTCTGTTTTGGTGTAGGAGATTTCTTTACCAAAATAATCAACTTTCATCACATCTATTGCGTTCCCGTCATCATCGGTAGCTTGTGTGAATCCGGTAATAACTCCCGTATCACCATTGAAAATTTGCTTCTCGTAATTATTTTGCAACTGAATAACTTTATCTCCCAGACGAAAAAACGCTTACCTATTTTCCATTCTTGTTTCACTTCATCAATTGGATTCAGCTTTTCCCGCAACATTTCATTTAAAATTTCTGTGCCAACCGGACCTTTTTTTCATTGGACTGAGAACCAAAATATCAGATAGGTCATAACCTAATTCCAGAAAACGACTCGCACTTCTCACAAGTAATGCTGCAATTTTCTTCGGATCTTGCTGCATAAGAAAGTAAAAGTCATCTTTTTCTTTATCAAAGACAATTGATTGGCCCTGATTAACGCGGTGAGCATTTTTGATGATTTGACTTTCCCGTGCTTGGCGAAACACCTCAGTTAGCTCTATTGTTGGCACTCCAGCTTGAATCATGTCACGCAGAACATTTCCCGGTCCTACAGATGGTAACTGATCAATGTCCCCTACAAATAACACTTTCGTATTTTTGTGAATCGCCTGGATTAAATTATTGGCTAAACGGACATCCACCATGGACATTTCATCGATAATAAGCAAATCACAAGGCAGCTTATGATCTTGATGATACTCGGGCATTTCTCCCTGCTGATACCCAATTAATCGATGAATGGTGGAAGCTTCTTTCCCGGTCATTTCAGCCAGTTTTCGACTTGCTTTTCCTGTAGGAGCTACAAGGCGAATGGTATGTCCGGAAAATAATTGCTTATAAATAGCTATCATTGTTCGAATGACCGTTGTCTTTCCTGTACCTGGACCACCCGTTAAATGAGTAATTGTTTATCCAGTAATTCACGGATTGCTTCTCGTTGCTCTGTGACCAAAATAATACCGTGCTTTTTCTGATATTTATCTATCTGTCTTTCTAAAGAGGACATTGCTATGCTATCCCGCGACCTTTTCATTCTTGAAAGCTGATGTGCCAAATTCTGTTCATGGTGATATAAAAAAGACGGATAAACACAGTCATTTTCAATCACAATAGACTTCTCTTCCATGTTCATAATACCGTTTTTCAATTCTTTGGCCGATATGATATCCTCACCATAAGCATGATGGTTTAGTACTTGTGCAGTTTCATCAAGTAATTGGTCTTCCGCCATATACATATGTCCTGCTTGAAAGCATGATTTGTGCAGGATATATTTTAGACAGGCTCTATCCGGTAACCGGATGTAGGCATGATTCCTATACGTTTAGCAATATCATCTGCTTTAGAAAAGCCAATGAGGTTTAATTCTGTTAACACATATGGATTTTCTTTTAGAGTTTTAACAGCATCAGAACCGTATTCTTTATAAACACGTAACGCCATATTTGCTGTGATGCCATATTCAAGCAGTTGTGAAACAATCTCTTGTACTTCAAGGGTAGAACGGACACTATCCGCTATCTTTGCAGCTCGTTTCTTGCCTATCCCTTTTATGTTTAGTAAACAAGAACTTCCCTGTTTGAAGATAGTTGACAATGCATGCTTTCCTAAACCGCTGACAATCTCTTGTGCCTGTTTCTTGCCACAGCCCTTTATCAATGGTGAAGCAAGAAAAGTTATCAATTGATTCTTTGTTTGTGGTAAGGGCCGTTCCCAATATTCCACTGTAAATTGCCTCCCATACTTTTGATGGGTTTCAAAAGAGCCGTAAACCGTTAAAGCTTCTTTCTTTTCTATCCCATGGATATTACCTTTGATTTTTATATCTTCCTTTTGAGTACGTAAAACAGCAATTAAAAAATCATCTTTTCGATATAATATGCTTGTAATACTTCCAGTCAGCTCCATCATTCCAGCACCGCCCGGCTTTGTTGCAGCCACTGTTGTAATCGGCAGATAAATATTGAAGATGAATTCATTTGAGGTGGGAAAGACCCTTTTGCACTAAGTCTTGATATAGACGCTTAAAAATCGTTACAGGTAGCTTTACGGTCTTACGATTATTTTTAATAAATGCTTTCACACGCTTCATGATATTAATAGCATGGGATTTTGCCTGTTGAACTTCTTGTTCAATATCTGTATACATATCATCCAATTGTTGACTGATCGTTTCCTGCTTTTCTTTAGCAGCGTTTTGATTTAGTTGTTGGATAAGTTTATCTTCTTCTTGCTTCGCACGTTCAAATGCTAGTACTTCATCAAGTTGCATTTCGATTTCATTGGACATTTCTACCTCTTCGAAGAATGCATCTATTTCATCCTGCGGGATATTCATTCTGCTTGGAATTCCCATTACTTTGGGAATGGATTTAATAAGATGCCATAAGTGGTTTGGTAGATAATCAAATGTTTGGTCAACTTCAACTAATATATAGCCTTTCAAGACACTACCTATCTTTCTGGTTGTATCGCGAATATTTTTTCACTTTGGCTGTAATATGTTTTATTTGTTTTTGATACTCTTGTTTAAGTTCAATGGAATTATCATCCTTATAAGACTCCAATTGATCATAAGCAGCTCGTAAATTACTTGCGTTTGTTTGCAATCGCTGGATATACAAATGATCATCGATATCCGTTGACGTTAACGCTGTTAAATCAAATTGGCTGTTTTTTCATTTATTGTTTGCGTATACGATTCCAATGCATAGATAGCTTCAATCGTTTGATTACCTTTCCGAATCAGTACATCTTGAAGCATTTTTTAACTTCTATTTCAGATCCCGAACGAACTTGAACTGCAAAAAGGACATTCCATTCACCTCCCCATGAATTTTCTAGCCAAACAACCTTTTCGGTTGATTTTGGTTAATTAGTCCAGCATCAGTGTTTTCTCTCATCCATCTAAAAACCTCATCACGTGGATACCTAGCTGAAACAAATTGTGACTTTGGGAATCCCGGAATTGCTACGATTTTATTTACAGTAGGCTCTTTCACCTGAAAAATCTTACTAAGATCCTTTTTCGTTAAAAGATCTGGATAATTATATTTACTTTGTCCATCCTCAAGCCCCTTTTCATATGCTTCCAAAAATAATTCCTTCAAATTTTCTTCCAATAATTTGGCTTTTAATTCATCAATGGTAACCTGCATTTTATCCCTCCCGGCGGAAAATAAAGAATAAATAAGAGTACAAGTAAATTAGCCATCAATGTATAATGTATGATATATTTGTACATAATGATTAAAAAAGAAACGGTATATTCGTGTTTAAAATAATGGCCAATTTCATGGCATCATTCACACTAGGAACGGAATAACCATTTTCCCAATTTGAAACAGCGGATTTGCGATAGTTCATTTTTCTGGCTAATTGTTCTTGTGTTAAACCCATAGCTTTTCGCGCTTGAATAAGGTTCGAATTTTTCATGTTATTCCCCTTCGCATGTATGATTTACTTGTACTATACCCACAGTATAAGTATTATATATTTGTACGTCAATGGAAAAATTATTATTTTCTTGTATTTATATTTACTTTTTTATAAACAAAGTACAATATATTTGTACAAACTTTTAAAGGTGTGGCTATATGTTAGCAAAAAGATTAAAGCAAAGAAGAAAAGAAGCGAATTTAACACAGGAAGCGTTAGCTAAACTTGTTAACACAACAAAAGGGACTATTAGTAATTATGAGAATGGTCATAGTAAACCACCTCACAATACGTTGTATGAATTAGCCCAACACCTTGATACATCCATTGATTATCTTACTGGAAGAACGGATAACTCTTCTTCCTATATCCAAGAAGATAAAGCCTTTTATGATACGATCTCAGACCCAAAGCTGAAGCGCTGGTATAAAGAGCTGCCTAATTCCAAAGAAGAGGACCTGCAGAAGCTTTATAAAATGTGGCAAATAATCAAAAATGATAAAAGTAATAATTAGTATTACATCCAAAAGTGCTTTGAAAGCCAAAACACGATAAGTCCTATCTAATTTTAGATAGGATATTCTTTTAATTATAAATAGAACACAAGTTCCTACAGAGGTGATTTCTTGACAATTTGTAATAAAACTTCGAGTTTAGATATTGCAAATAATATCGAATCATTATATTTTGCAATTGATGAAACTGATGTTGATGCGTTCTATTCTTTATTTATAATGAAGAAAGTAGCTAATTACTTAAATATCCAACTACATTACTTTGATGAGCCTAGTGAGGCTAATAACTTGGGTGGTTGCTATCGTATTTTTTAAATCAAAACCAATCCAGTCAAAAACAGTGGCAGGATTTTGGTCATGAATTAGGACATGTGCTAGTACACGAAGCTGCCAATGGGGAATCCCTAGCTGTTTCGCCATTATCAGGAGGGACAGGACAAGAAATTTGCCCTTCATTTTTGTGTACCTTCCTTTTTATTAAAACAATTGAACACAATTGATATACACTTACTCATGAAGACATTTAATGTTGAACAAATTTCGCTCTGCAACGGATTGAAATGTACAAGAATGAATTATTAGATGCATTGTAAAATTATGTTTATAAAGGAGATGCATTAAGTGGCTAGTTATCAAAAATATAAAACGAAAAACGGTGAGAAATGGTTATTTAAAACTTTACACTCACGTCGATCCAAAAACAGGACGAAACGTTCGACAACCCGGCGAGGTTCAAGACAAAAAAAGAAGCTCAATACTATGCCAGAAAATTGGAAAATGAATTAGAATCTGGCAATCAAAATGATAACACTTTAACCTTTAAGGAATTCTGTGAACAATGGTTTCAATTATATCAGGAGGAAAAAGTTCTCAAGCCAAAAACAGTCAATAAACGTTATTTTGAGATAAATGCTCTCCTGGATTATTTAAGAGACATAAAACTTGTTGATATAACTTTAGACCATTACTTGGGAGTACTGCGTAAATTACAACAAAATACAGTGATACCACTGTAAGAGGATTTCACACAACTGCTAAAATGATTTTTAAAAAAGCGATGCAATTAGAGAAAATAAACAAAGATCCCACTAGATATAGTTATATCCCCATTAGGAAAGTTTCGGCATCCATAGAAGACGAGGATAATAATATCCCAAAGTTTATGGAAAAAGAGGAGCTCGCAAAATTTCTGCAATACACTAAATCACATGGGATGTATCTTGACTTTGCTATTTTTGACCTTAGCTTATACAGGGCTGAGAATCGGGGAATTATGTGCATTAAAAGAAATGGATTTAAAAGAAGATGATGGATATTTCCTTGACATTAATAAAACATACCATAATACTGGAAATAGCGTTGATTACATATTAGTGAAGCCCAAAACCAAGACGTCCAAGCGGTTCATTGATATCGATCCCAGTGTTGCAAAGTTACTAAAATCCGTTATTCAAGAAAATCGGGAAATGAGAAAAAGGTATCCAAACAAATTTCATGACAAACATTTTTATTTTTATTAATCGCCACAAATACCCAGGTTATCCTTTGTATCCAACTGTTATACGTTTCCGCCTAAGGCGTTTATTAAAAATAGCTAATTTAAATCAATCATTTACACTGCACTCATTTCGACATACTCATACATCGCTGTTAGCTGAAGCAGAAGTGAGTCTGGAAAGTATTATGGAACGCCTAGGACATTCAAACGATCTTACTACCAGACAAATTTACCTGCATAAACGAATGCAACACGAAAACGCGATGCTGAAAAATTTAGGATGTTAATGGACGGGGTCGTGGATTTCCATCAATGAGGTCAAAATATGGTCAAAGACAAATAGTAAATACGTCACACCTTAGAGTACTAGGGATTCGTTCACTTTTTATGTTATCATAAAGAGAAGGGCAAAAGAAGGCTTAATCTGATACATAAGCTTTTGGGAGACTATTTAAAGGGAGTGTTCATGTGAATCTGGAAAATCCGACGCAGGAAAACTTGAAATTTATGCTGGATGAACTTGCTGAAACATTAAGTGTCGTCAACCGCGAAGTGATGGATGCGGAGGACTATGATTTGGGTAAATACGAGGACATCAAATTTATGTACAACATGATTAAACAAAAAGGCCAGCTGAGCGCATCCGAAACACAGGCGTTTATTGATGAACTGCGGTCTGTGAGGAAAGCATAATATTTTAATGGCACGAGAAAAACTGGTTTCGCAATTCGGCGGAACCAGTTTTTCTGGTCTTTTACCCCATATTTTTCTAGTGTCTCCCCTACCAACTTCAAAAATCTTCCCTAAATATATTTTCAAGATTAATGGACAGACCATCGGAAATATTCACATCTGCGGTTTCATTGTTCGCAAAAGTGCCTGCATGGCTGTAGAAGTTATTTTCCAATACATAAATATCAATTGTTTCATGTGCAGGGTCAACAATCCAATATTCTTTTACACCTGCTTTTTGATAGCGGTTGAACTTAATCATTCTATCTGTTTTTGCAGTGGCCTTTGACAATATTTCAACAATCAAATCCGGAGCACCTGCAATACGATTTTCTTTACCTTGTCCTTATCACAGACTATTGCGATGTCCGGCTTAACCCATTCATTAGTTCGTGTTGTATCTTCTTTTCCGCAAAGACAAACATCAATCTCAGCGATTACCCTGCAGGATGTAGTCCTTAATCCAAGATTAAATTCTGTCAAAAGTTCGGTGGCAATGGACTGGTGCTTCACATTCGGTGACGGCGACATATTATAAATACGACCATCAATCACCTCATACTGCACTTCTTCACCCAATTTCGAGTACTCAGCATATGTCAGTGAATTGTTTTCTCTTGGCAAAGCCATATTGAATCCCTCCTTAAATTGTAGGAATTACATTAAAGAAAATGCCAGCCAAAATTTCGATCATATCAAGTTTCTTACTTTATTATACAATATTCCACGTTTATTTAACATGGAGTCATAGATGGAAATCAGAAAAAAGCAGCGAACTCAAATGCGAATCCACTGCTTTTTACTTCCTATTTGCTATGTGCCTACCAATTCAATCATCCAAGGTGTCCAGCGCATTTTTGGCCGCGCGCTGCTCAGCTTCTTTCTTCGTATGGCCCGTCCCCTTGCCTGACACATTGCCGTTGATTAAAACTTGAGCAATAAACTCTTTGTCATGGGATGGACCTTTTTCATCCGCAATCACATAGTCTATGCTGTGGTTGCGGTGCTTTTGAACATGTTCCTGCAGTTTGCTTTTATAATCCATCGCATGCGAAAAAGCACCTGTCGTTATTTTCGGATAAACATATTGCTGAAGGAACTGAATGACGACATCAAAGCCCCGATCAAGGTATAGCGCTCCCAAAAATGCCTCAAACACATCAGCAAGCAGTGCAGGTCGGTCCCTGCCCCCTGTCTGTTCTTCTCCCCTGCCCAGAAGCAAATATTCTCCGAAGTTTAATTCCCGGGCAAACTCCTCCAGGGATGGTTCACAGACAATCGATGCGCGCAATTTCGTTAAATCGCCTTCAGCCGAACGTTCTTTTGCCGATACAAATACTGGGATACGCCCAACTCAAGGACGGCATCACCGAGAAATTCCAACCGCTCATTATCCGAAGATGATTCATGACGATGCTCATTCACATAAGATGAATGTGTAAAAGCTTGTCTTAAAAGGTCATGATCGTTAAATGTAATGCCAAGCTCTTTTTCCAATTGTGCCATAGTCATGTCGCTTATCACCACTCAAAACGTAGATTTAGTTTATTTTACACAAGTTGACAGGAGATGTAAATAACAGAAAGTCCCGCATCATGCGAGACTTCCAACAACTATATGGAGTCAGGACTGATTGCTGTTTATGTAATTAACAGCATCGCCGACCGTATTGATTTTCTCAGCTTCTTCATCAGCGATTTCCATGTCAAATTCATCTTCAAGTTCCATGACAAGTTCAACCACATCGAGTGAATCCGCTTCAAGGTCGTCTTTAAAAGATGCTTCCATCTTCACCTGTGATTCTTCTACTTCCAGTTTATCAACAATAATATCTTTTACTTTGTCAAATACGTCTGCCATCATCGTCACCCCCTTTCAATAAATACTCAAACATGGAATTTGGCTCATTCACCGGATTTCAAGTCTGGGAGCAGGCTCAGAATTTTGTCCAGCTTCGGCTCCCGGCGCTTTTCGATCTACATGACCATGCCGCCGTCAATATTAATTGTCTGACCTGTAATATAGTTCGCGTCATCAGAAGCCAAAAAGCGAACGACACGGGCAACGTCTTCCGGTTTTCCAAGTTTTTCCAGTGGGATCACGGACAGCATGCCGTCCTTTTGCTCGTCGGTTAACGCGTCGGTCATATCTGTTTCAATAAAACCGGGGGCAACGGCATTCACTAAAATATTACGGGATGCGAATTCTTTTGCAGTTGATTTCGTCAAGCCAATGACGCCTGCTTTAGCAGCTGTATAATTGGCTTGACCGGCATTGCCGCTGACACCGACAACAGATGAAACATTAATGATTCTGCCGCCTTTTTGTTTCATCATTTGCCTGGAAACAGCTTTTGTGCACTGGAAAAACGCCTTTTAAATTCGTGTCAATAACTTGATCGAATTCATCCTCTTTCATCCGCATTAGTAAGTTATCCCTATTAATGCCCGCATTATTCACCAGGATATCCAGGCCGCCAAACTGGCTGACAACTTCTTTTACCATTGTTTTTGCATCGTTTTCATCGGCAACGTTAGCCTGAACCTTCACTGATTGTACACCCAATTGCTCGATTTCTTCAACTACGGCCTGCGCCTTGTCTTCACTGCCTGCAAAATTAACGGCAACGTTGGCACCCTGCCTGGCAAGTTCCAGAGCAATGGCACGACCGATGCCACGTGAAGCACCGGTGACTAACGCGTTTTTCCTTCCAGCATCAGGAGTCCTCCTTATACCATGTTAGAAATTCATTCAGCGATTCTGGATCTTGAACCGCGAATGTCTTGGCTCTGCGATTAATTTTCCGGACCAAACCGCTCAATACTTTTCCGGTGCCGACCTCAACAAACGCATCGACTTCTGCGTCCATCATATGACGAATAGATTCTTCAAATCGGACCGGTGAATACAGCTGCCTGAGAAGCAAGTCTTTGATACTATTTTGGTCTGTCACCGGAGAAGCCGTTACATTGGCATAAACGGGTATATCTGCATCCTGGAATGCAATGGTGTCCAATTCTTTCGCAAACTGTTCATTAGCCGGCTTCATTAACCCGGAGTGAAACGGTCCACTGACATTTAGAGGTAACACACGTTTCGCCCCATTTTCTTTCAGCAGGTCAACGGCTTCATCAATACCTTCTTTTGATCCGGAAATAACAATTTGCCCGGGACAATTCAAGTTGGCAATATCTACCACTTCATCATCATTAACCTGTTCCAGCGTTTGTTCAATCGCTTCCTGTGACATGCCCAGTACCGCAGCCATAGATCCCTTTCCTTTTGGAAAAGCCTCTTCCATCAGTCTTCCTCTAGCAGCGACAAGTGGCAATGCCTCGTCAAACGTCATGGCACCAGCAGCGACAAGTGCGCTGTATTCGCCCAGGCTGTGCCCGGCAGCCATACTCGGCTGGACACCTTCCTTCTTTAAGAGCTCATATACAGCAATGCCTGATAACAATAGTGCCGGCTGTGCATTCTCAGTTTCTGTCAATTCCGCTTCAGGACCTTCAAACATTAGACTGGACAACTGTTTCCCGAGCAGACTGTCAGCTTGCTGAAATAGTTCCTTTACTTCGGGAAATTCATCGTATAATGCTTTTGCCATGCCCGGCGTCTGGGATCCCTGGCCTGGAAAAAGAAGCGCAACTCGTTTCATTCATTCTTCCCCCTTATCCCAATTAATCGATTGGACTGTTGATTTAATTGTTCCGGTCACGTCATTTTCAACCATATGTACTGCCTGCTGGATCGCGTTGTAAATCGCCCGGGTGTTCGATGATCCGTGTGCTTTAATAACTGGGGAAGCTAAACCGAACAGTCCCGCACCACCATATTCGGAATAATCGAGCTTGCTTTGGAGTCCCTTTAGATCACCTTTCACCATTCCGGCAGCAATTTTCGTTTTCATGGATGCCATAAATGTTTCCTTCAGCATCGAAAACATGGTCATGGCCGTCCCTTCAATCGTTTTCAGTGCAATGTTTCCACTGAATCCGTCGGTTACCACCACATCAGCGGCACCTGACAGGATATCGCGTGCTTCTACGTTGCCAATGAAGTTGACCGGTGCTTCTTTCAAATGGCTGTATGCCTTTTTGGTCAGGTCGTTTCCTTTCCCTTCTTCCGTTCCGATGTTCAATAGGCCGACCGTCGGATTAGTGACTTTCCGTACCTTTTCTGTATAAATAGATCCCATAATCGCATATTGAACAAGGTTGTGTGCTTTGGCATCCACGTTGGCACCAACGTCCAGAAGCAGAAATCCATTTCCGTCTGTTGTTGGCAGCGTCGGGCTCAAAGCGGGCCGGTCAATTCCCTGAATCCGGCCAACAACAAACAACCCGGCGCTCATAAGGGCACCGGTATTTCCGGCTGAAATGCACGCATCCGCACGATTTTCCTTCACTTCTTTCGCCGTCAGTACAAGTGACGAATTCTTTTTACGCCGTACTGCCCGGACCGGTTCGTCATCTGCAGTGACCATCTCGTCTGTATGAATGATGTCAATTCGGTTAGCATCAGCCATGTGCGGCTTAATCTGCTGTTCATCACCGACTAACGTTATGTGCAAATGCTCCATTTGCGAGACGGCCTCCACGGCACCTTTTACAATTGCTTCCGGTGCGTGATCGCCTCCCATGGCATCAATTGCTATTTTCATATGAATTATCCCCTTTTGACTCGTTTGAGCGATACATGTGAAAGACACCGGTAAATACCTTTTCATTATCAACATAACTGTCTGCCCGGACAACAGTCCTGCCTTTATCATCCACATCCTCAACGAAAACTTTGGCAACCACACGTTCACCCTGTTTGACCTGTCTGGTAAACTTAATTTCCGATTTAGCTGTCAGGGCCAGTTCATCATTCATGACAGCCACCGCCAATGAATTTGCCTGCGCAAATAAATGGTGTCCTCTGGCTATCTTATTGCGGGAAAATACATGATCCTCTTTTATCTCCAAAATGGAAATGGCGCGATTGTCCAGTTCCAGATCAACTACTTCCCCGATCACTTCTTCCAGTGGAAGGGCTTTAACGGTTTCATTCCATTGATCCGAGGCGACCGATTTAATCCGTTCCCGGAGTTCCGGAATGGCAAGTTCCATCCGGTCAAGCCTGATCGTTTGTATACTGACGCCAAACTTTTTTGCTAATTTTTCATCGGTAATAAAAGGTGTCGTATCGATTGTTTCCTTCAATAACCGCTGCCGCTCTGATTTGCTGCGTTTCATTATGCTGCACCATCCAATGCACAAACATGGCCACCGCCAACGAATGTGCCAATGATATCTAATTTTATACATACTTATAGTTTTATATTATATGTTAATCCTATGACTTGGTACTAATAGTAATATATAATATGAGGCCAATGTATGCAAGTGATCTTTAAGTGCTTGTTCAAAAAGGAGGATAAAAGGACCGAGAATTTCGAGGCGGCGTAGTTTCGAGCAGCGGAATGTATGCATTTAGATACATGAGCAGCGGAGAAACAAGCCAACAAAGAAATTCGATGTGTCATATTTACCGGACTTTTTTGAACAACCTCTTTAAT
>BBCA01000040.1 GCA_001311805.1 Lentibacillus juripiscarius JCM 12147
CGCGCGACTTCCCAGTTTTCGCGCGACTTTTTGGCTCGGCTCGCGCGAGTTTCCCCGTTTTCGCACGACTTTTGGCTCGGGACGCGCGACTTTTGGCCGGCTCTCGCTTGATTTGGCGCTCCCCTCGTTCGTTTTGAGTGGCTCTCGCTCGTTTTGCCACCACTCTCGCTCGATTTCCCCCGGCCCTCGCTCGATTTGCCCCGCCTCTCGCTCGATTCAACCGGGACAAAAAGTCTCTGTCCCCACGTTGCACGCAAAAGGATGCTCCTTATATAAGGAGCATCCTTGGTTTTATTGGTATACTGGAAATTTGTCGGTTAGGGATCGGACGCGTTGTTCAGCTTCTCTCAGCACGTTTTCATCCTCGTGATTTTTGAGGACGGATGCGATGATAGATGCTGTTTCCTTCATTTCGGTTTCTGTGAAGCCGCGTGTGGTGACGGCTGCTGTACCCATGCGGACACCGCTTGTGACGAATGGGCTCTCTTGATCAAATGGAATCGTGTTTTTATTTGCTGTGATTCCGATGTCATCGAGTGCTTTTTCGGCCGTTTTTCCTGTCAGATCCAGCGGGGTCACATCAAGCAGCACCAAATGATTATCGGTTCCGCCTGAGACGATGCGTACGCCTTCTTCCTTCAGTGCGTCGCTCAATGCCTGAGCGTTCCGGATAATCTGGTCGGCATACGTTTTGAAATCAGCAGACAAGGCTTCTTTGAACGAAACTGCTTTCGAAGCGATGACGTGCATCAGCGGGCCGCCCTGCATACGCGGAAACACGGCTTTATCGATTGTTTTGCGTATTCTTCCTTGCACAAAATCATTCCGCCACGCGGGCCGCGCAGCGTTTTATGGGTGGTCGTTGTCACGATATCCGCATGCTCCACTGGGTTTGCATGAAGTCCGGCGGCGACAAGCCCGGCAATATGCGCCATATCCACCATCAAGTACGCGCCGACACTGTCAGCGATCTCCCGGAATTTGGCAAAATCTATCTCGCGTGAATAGGCGCTGGCACCGGCTACAATCATCTTCGGCTGGACTTCTTTCGCCCGTTCTAAAACAACATCATAATCAAGTTTTTCGGTTTCCTTGTCCACACCATAATCAACGACGTTATAAAGCTTTCCGCTGAAATTGACCGGACTTCCATGTGTCAAGTGACCACCATGGTTCAGATTCATTCCCAGGATGGTGTCACCCGGATCCAGAAAGGAAAAATAAACAGCCATATTTGCCTGTGCGCCCGAATGCGGCTGGACGTTGGCATGTTCAGCACCGAACAATTCTTTAGCCCGGTCCCGCGCGAGGTTTTCGGCAACATCCACATGTTCACAACCGCCATAATAGCGCTTGCCTGGATAACCTTCCGCATATTTGTTGGTCATAACCGAACCCATTGCTTTCATGACCGCTTCCGAGACAAAATTTTCAGATGCAATTAATTCAATTTTGTCATGCTGGCGCGTTTTTTCCGCCTGTATTGCTTCAAAAATTTCCTGATCCGCTTGTTTTAAATGTTCCATCATTGCTTCCCCCTTTATGTAGTGTCCTATCTTGGTCTTTCTGCTGCAGTTTGCTAAGTTTCACCTCTCGTAAACCGTGCGTTTGCCGCCAATCAGCCTCGGCCTTGAACGCGCAGCATTCACACGCGCGTTTCCGGCTGTGCGCTGATCAAATCGGAGCGGGACGGCAACCGGACGCAGGTGCATACCGATCATCGTCTCCCCAATGTCAATCCCGTGGTCGGCTATTAGCGACTCCGCGACGACCGGACGTTCCATGTGCTGAAAAGCGAACGATGCCATCGATCCGCCGGCTTCCCGGACAGGAACAGCCGTCACTTCGTCCAGTTGATGCCGCTCTACTATTTCTTTTTCCACGACCAGTGCGCGGTTGAGATGCTCACAGCACTGGAAGGCGAGTGCTATGCCGGTTTCTTGTTGCAGTGATGTTAATGCATCAAAAATAATAGATGCTAGCTCCTCACTGCCGGATGTGCCGATATGCGCGCCGGCAACTTCGCTCGTTGAACAGCCAATGACAGCGAGGTCGCCCGCCTGCAGATGGCCGCTTGATGCCCACTCGCTTACGATTTTCTCCATATCCTGCCTGACCTGCTGTTTCAGACGTTCCATATCACTCACTTGCAACCCCTCCCCCAGATTTCGACGTACAGGACGTATTAGTGTAGGCGATGATGTCACAGGATGTCGTGAATTTAGCCTGCAAACATACACTAGAGTCTCTTATGACGGGTCTTCCATAACCGCCACCGAATCCTACGCTCTACTGGTTTTCGTATGCGGCTACTTTATCCAGGCGGTTGGCGTGGCGGCCGCCGTCGAATTCCGTTTCAA
Source organism: Lentibacillus juripiscarius JCM 12147 (assembly GCA_001311805.1). The sequence continues at coordinate 2,361 of BBCA01000040.1, forward strand.
GCCATGCTTTGGCAATTTCACGGGCAAGGCCTGGTCCAATCACCCGCTCACCCATGGCCAGTACGTTGGAGTCGTTGTGCTGGCGGGTCAGTTTGGCACTGTAGACATCGCTGACAAGTGCACAGCGAATTCCTTTTACTTTGTTGGCAGAAATGGACATCCCGATTCCTGTTCCACAAATAAAGATGCCGCGGTCAAATTCCCCATTCGCTACCCGTTCCGCTGCCGGCAGCGCATAATCGGGATAATCGACCGACGTTTCACAGGAACAGCCTGCATCTTCATAAGTAATGCCCATTTCCTCCAAAAGTTCAGCTACTTCATTGCGGATAGTCATTCCTGCGTGGTCTCCTGTTATCAGTACGTTCATGCCATTACGCCCCTTCTCTTCGTTGTTTGTTGTTTGCTGTCAGTGACCAGTATGTATGCCGACTGCACGCTGGCCGGGTCGACGCCGTATACGCGGCAACAACTCATGCCCGTCTGCAACAGCCGGCCTCATCGCCCCTAGTCATTCAGTTTTTTTCAAAAGTTCATCCACGTATGTTTCCAATTCGGCCAACGTTTTCGCATACACACTCCGGTCTCCTCCGAATGGGTCGGAAATATCATAATTGATCAGCGTTCGTTCCAGACGCTGAATTTCCTCCCAATCGGCCTGCAGCTGCTGGCGATCCTGATCCGTCTGCTTTCTGGCAAGGCTGGTGCGCTTCATTTCATAATTGGCATACCGCTGCTTCAATTCATCCCATATTTCTTTATCGGCATGGGATACATATTCTTTCAGTGTGTAAAACCTTTCCTGAAAGTTCGGATATTCCAAAATCAGCGACTGTTTATGCTGTGTCGTCATGGTCAGCACCAGGTCCGCCCAATTGAGCAGTTCATCTGTAACCGGCTGTGATGCTGTATCCATGGAAATTCCTTTTTCTTTCAAACGTCGACTGCCATGTCATTCGGACGCTGGTTCTTCACGGCAAAAATGCCTGCTGACTGCACCTCAGCACCAGGCATTCGATGTTTCAAGAGCGCTTCCGCCATCGGGCTCCGGCACGTATTTCCGGTGCAAACAAACAAAATTTTCATCGAGGAACCTCCGATTTCTACTTCCATATTTAAACTATACCATACAATTGGTCCTATTGTCAGAAAAATGAGGAAAATCACCGTTCCCATCATCCCCATTTCCTGCATGTGCGTGTTCAAAAAGGAGGATAAAAAGGACCGAGAATTTCGAGGCGGCGTAGTTTCGAGCAGAAGTAAAGCTACCCTGAACCGCTTCGCACGCAGGGAAAGTGTTCTTCTTTCCCAAGGAGCGGAATGTATGTGTTTAGATACATGAGCACAAGAAAGGCTTCCCTGAACCCGCATCGCACGCAGGAAAAGTGTATTTCTTTTCCAAGGAGCGAAGAAACAAGCCAACGAAGAAATTCGATGTGTCATTTTTACCGGACTTTTTGAACAACCTCTGCAAACAAAAAGACTTCCCGCCATACCGGCAGAAAGCCTATTCACCCAGGGTCAGCCAAACAGCACATGAAGGCCGAACCCGCAAAGAATGCTGCCGCCCAGTATTTCACTGTACACACCTAAAAACCCGTGCACTTTTCTGCCAAATATCAGACCGGCCCACGTCAGGATCATGCTCGCCGTCCCGAACATCAGCAGTGTGACAACCGTGCGCACGTCGGAAAGACCAAGGCTTAAGCCGACGGAAAAGCTGTCAAGACTGACACTGAGGGCAAAAAACAAAAGCCCGATTCCCGCCGGCTGGGCCAGTTGCGGTGCTTCATGGTTGAACGCCGAGAACACCATTTGCGCACCGATGCCAAACAACAAAAGTCCGCCGGCAAGCACGGTATACTCGCCAATCTGTGTTGATATGGCTTGTCCCAGAAGAATACCGATAAACGGCATAAGCATATGAAAAACCCGATAATGATTCCAATCAGTGCGATTCGCTTCAGCCGGATCTTCTGCATTCCGAGACCAAGACTCACGGAAAAAGCATCCATCCCGAGCGCAATCGCCATAAACATGAGTGACACCAATTCTCCCACATAGTATGCTGCCATTCACAATCCTCCCCGGACATGCTACTTCAGCCTATGCACGGGGTGGAGTGGATATGTCTATAGCGTGCCGGAGCCCTTCCTGTCGTGCACCATCGCGCCCGGGGCTGCCTAAAGAGTTCCGCAGCAGGTGCAGGTTACTCGCTTATATATCCGGAGGCTGCTTTTTGCAGGCGATTCATAATGGCCTGGCCGATGCTCGTTTCCGGGAATGTTTCACATAAAATCACGTCAATGTCTTCGTTTTTAAACATGCGAAGTGCATCATAAATGTTCCTGGCAATATCCGGCAAATCCGTACCGAGCGAAACCATTTTATCTGCCTTAAGTTCAGCCGCTGTGTCAGTTCCGGCCATGACGCCGACCCGTTTTGATTGCTTCTGCTGGCGGTCAATGACTGCCTGTAAGTTTCCAGCCGGGCCATCCACAAGCCACATCGGAACGTCCGGTGCATAATGGGTATATTTCATGCCAGGTGCTTTAGGTTTTTCTGCAGTATTGGCCAGCGCCGGATCGACCATAACCATGCCGCATACACGTTCCAGCTGTTCTCTGGTGATGCCGCCTGGCCGCAAAATGACCGGAATTTCCTGTGTACAGTCAATGACAGTCGATTCCAGCCCAACCCCGGTCTGTCCTGCATCAACTAGACCAGCAATTTTGCCATGAAGATCACTCCACACATGATCGGCCGTCGTCGGACTTGGTTTGCCGGACAGGTTGGCACTGGGCGCGGCGATTGGTCTCTGACACGCTTTCAAGAGCGCCTGCGCAACCGGGTGACCAGGGATGCGCACCCCGATTGTGGATAAACCAGCTGTGACATTACGGGCACACGTACCGTTTCCGGCAGCACCAACGTCAGCGGGCCGGGGGTAAATGCATCCACAAGCTTCTCAGCCACCGGTGGCAGTTTGTCCACAAGATAACGAAGCTGTTGCTTGCCAGCCACATGCGCAATCAGCGGGTTATCCTCAGGCCGGCCTTTTGCCTGGAAAATGCGTGATACAGCCGCCTCATTTGTTGCGTCTGCTCCAAGTCCATACACGGTCTCCGTTGGAATGGCAACGGTTTGTCCGTTTCGCAGCAAGTCCGCCGCTTCGTCTATCACATTGTTATCAATCTCGTCCTTATGCATTGTCCATCGTTTCGTTTCCATCGTCGCTGTCCCTCTTTTCTATCGTACATTGTAGACGATGGCGGGCTGCTAACGCAAAGAAAACTTGGTAATCACCCAGCCCAATAGGCTGGGTGATTGCCTTAGTTGCACTTATACTTGGGACATTAAAATTTTCACTGCGTCGAATAATCTTCTTAGCTAAAATTTTATACTTACCAGTATGAATTTCATAAATACTATTTTGCTTAATATACGAACTTATAACTGAAAATACACTTAACCATTCGTGCTCCACCTTAGAAGATTGGAACGGAAGGCGGACGACTCCTGCGGGATAAGAGGCCTAGATGAGACCCCGCAAGGCGTTAGCCCAAAGTAAAGCTTCCATGAGTAGGCTTCGACCTGCGAGGAGTGCTGCATCCACAACCACACTTGCAACACGACGAGCATGAGGAGGCTCATTAGCCGCCCGCGGCAAAGAAGACACTGCGAAAGCGACCAAAGGAAGCTTAAGCAGATGTCGCACTTGTACCCGGAGTGGTGAAAGCGTCCGCCTGAAGTGGAAATCAAACGCAACAACCTAATTGTTCGTATTTTAAAGGTAGATATTGAATTATGAAATTCACTCACCAAAGTGAAAAAGAAAACAGCCTGCTCGTTTACCCACAGGCTGTCCACATCAAAACGGCTTCCCGAATGTTCTGTTTTCATCTACCCGACTCGGACAAAGCACATCTTCAGAACAGATTGCTAGCCATATAGATGCACATCTTTTCCACAGGCTGTGCATAAGTTGTTTATATTGTCCACTGCCATCAACAGGTTATCTACAGGACTCTGTTGATAATGTGGATATGTATCAGGAAACGTTGTATGTCCACCAATTTCCTTTCTCAACAGGCGCATCATGAACAAATTTATTTTCCTTTTGTGGATAAAACTGCAAGGCTTCGAGCAATACATCGACCATTGGCTGATGGCTGTGGACAAATACTTGTTTGGCTTCTTTCTTTTTCGCAAGGGCCAGGATTGTTTCCAATAAAACAGGCAAGGATCCTGCAGCGTTTTTCGTTACATAAAGCTGTTTCAGCCAGTATATCCCATCTTCTACCGTATCCATGACGAAACAGCCTTCAATCGTGCCCTCAATCTCAACGACATAGCCTTTTTCCAGCAGCAGTTCCTTTTCCACATCTTTATTGTCTTCCAAAAAGTTTTCCAGCTTTTCTTCCGATGCACGATTCGCCGCTATCAGTTCCATTTTATTCACCTCGAAGATTAGTAGTCATTTTTCTAGCATTTTATGCGGAAACTAGAGAAACTATGACCAGTCAAACCATTCAAAGAGAAAAAATTTCACCTCTGCCTCTTCTTTTTCTTCCTCTTCTTCGTCTGTTTCTTTTTCATCTTTTTCTTCTGCTTCTGCTACACTCGTTCCGTTTGAAAAGTCGAGGAAACATAAGGGCGGAAACAGAACGCACCACCAATTCGACCCTTGCCCTTCACCGAGCGTTATCAGGACGGCTTCATACTCGCCGGCAGGATACAGATACGAGCCGTAAAGCTTGGCAGGGAACGTCACATTCTTCCCATACTCGACGTTAAATGCCTGTTCTTTATTCTCTTCTTTTAGTACGCGTTCAACGATGTTTTTAATGTCAGGAACACGGTTATTGAGCATCGTCCGCGCCTTCTCAATACTCGTGATTTTCTCCACCCAGTCCGTTATAGCGGCATTCACTTCATCACGAACTTTCCGCTTCAGCTCCTGGTCTTCTTTCTTATCGCTGTTGGCCAGGATGCGCAGCCGGATTGCCTCATCCGGAATCACCTTCACATCTGAATCAGTATCTTTTTCCATAACTTCACTTGTGCTCGTAATAGGAATCGCAAATAATAGAATAAAAATATAAAGACTGGAATCGTTACCTTCCTCATTATCAAAATCCCCTCTCCAACCTGTTTAGCAACAGTCTGGACAGAGGAAATCAAAAACATACTACCAATCTATTAGAAAAACATGGCTTTCACCAAGTTTTTCTAGTGAAAAGCCTTCGTTTTACTTATAAGGCCATCCATCATTTATACTTTCTGACGCTAGTAAAAAGTTGGGACTTAGTGACAGGCTTACTGTCCCGGGGGTTGGGACTTAGTGACAGGTTCATTGCCCCGGCCCCACCTGGGACAATGGGCCTATCCCAGTCAGGGAATCGTTGTGTGGGTGATGCGATTTTTACCGTTGATGTCGGGGTGGATGGCGGTGTCACTATTCGGGAGGTCACGCTGCATCAGGGACTTAATGGCTGGTCCCTGTTCATCGCCGATTTCCAAAAAAGACGTGGCCGGGCCGTTTCATCACTTGCGGCAGATCGGCGATTATTTTGTATGCGCTCATACCGTCAGAACCGGCAAACAGTGCCAGTTCCGGATCAAAATCTTTAACCGTGTCCGCCAGCGTCGACCGATCGGATTCCGCGATATACGGCGGGTTGGACACAAGGATGTCAGGCTGGAGATTTTCTTGCTTCAGCGGGACGAGGGAATCCCCATGCAGAAACGTCACGTCTGCCCCTAGCATGGCCGCATTTTGCCTGGCAATAGCGAGGGCGTCTTCCGAAATATCGGTTGCATAAACGATTGCTTGTGGAAGTTCCAGTGCCAGCGTAATCGCAATCACACCGCTCCCGGTGCCGATATCTACAATGGTCACCGGCTCGCGGGAAACAGTCTGCACAACTTTTTCCACAAGCTCTTCTGTCTCCGGTCTAGGGATGAGCGTATGCTCGTCCACCCGGAAATCACGGCCGTAAAAGGACGCTTTTCCAGTCAGATGCTCCAGTGGTACCCCCGTTTCTGCATGCTGCTCTATCCCTTGCCAAAATTGTTTTCGAACTGCCTCTGGAACAGGGTCACGCATCATCGTCAAAACATGAGTCCGCGACACTTGCAGACAATCCATCATTAGCAATTCGGCAAATTTGGGTTCCCGCCCATTTTCTTCTAAAAAAGAGAAGCCCGGCGCAGGACTTCATACAATTTCACATCGTTTTTTTCCATCATTTAGTCACCGATCTCTTCAAGTTTTTTCGTCTGTTCCTCCAGAAGCAAGGCGTCGATGAATTCATCCAGCTTCCCTTCCATAATCTGATCCAGCTTTTGGATAGTGAGTCCGATGCGGTGATCGGTCACGCGTGATTGCGGAAAGTTATACGTGCGGATGCGCTCCGAACGGTCACCAGTGCCAACAGCTGACTTACGATTTTCATCAATTTCGGCTTGTGCTTCCTTCTGATACATGTCATAAATGCGCGCACGCAGCACTTTCATCGCTTTTTCCTTGTTTTTGATCTGCGACTTTTCATCCTGGCAGGACACGACAACGCCGGTCGGATCGTGGGTCAGGCGCACTGCAGACATCGTCGTATTCACGCTCTGGCCTCCCGGACCGCTTGATGCGAACGTGTCCACACGGATATCTTTCTCATTGATGTCCACTTCCACATCTTCCGCTTCCGGCAAAACCGCCACCGTTGCGGTCGATGTATGGATGCGGCCGCCAGATTCTGTTTCCGGGACACGCTGCACACGGTGGGCGCCATTTTCATATTTCAGCTTGGAGTAGGCCCCTGTTCCGTTGACCATGAAAATAATTTCCTTATAGCCGCCAACACCAGTCGAGTGCGCCTCGACCACGTCAATTTTCCAGCCATGATGCTCGGCATATTTGGCATACATCCGGTAAAGGTCACCAGCAAACAGTGCCGCCTCATCACCGCCTGCTGCCCCGCGAACTTCCATGAACACGTTCTTGTCATCATTGGGATCTTTCGGCAGCAGCAGTAATCTCAGCCGTTCTTCCAGCTGTTCCTTGTCTGTGGACAAATCTTCTATTTCCGACTTCGCCATATCTTTCATTTCTTCATCCGATTCTTCTTCCAGCAGCTCTTTCGCATCGTCCAGCTGCTGGGTTACATCTTTATACTGTCCGTATGCCTGCACAACTTCCTCCAGGTCAGACTGTTCTTTCGAGTATTCACGCAGTTTCGTCGTATCATTGATTACATCCGGGTCACTAAGCAATTCATTCAATTTATTATATCGGTCTTCCAGTGTTTGCAAACGGTCTAACACAACGGTCACCTCTTTTCGATTAACAGTCTAATTATAATATACGCACGATAGCAGGTCAAAATTAACACGAACTCACCGGATGTATCGCAGTGCCCGCCGCGGCCGTACAGGGGTCCCGTTTAAAAACTCAGCTATCCCCGTCTTTGTCCATTGATGATTTCTTAAGTTTATTTTGCATTGCGATTCATCCCCTTGTTTTACGTTTTTTACTCAACAAAATGGTCCTTATACATAAAACTGGCGCATGTCTATTCCGTTTTTGCACCCGATTACGAAATATTTAACAACAAGACAGATCTGAATGAGAATTGTTCCTCAGATTTTTTCTAACCTCTTAAGTAAAAGAATCCCCCATTTGAATGGAGGCTCGATTTCTACTACCTTATTACTTTCTCTTCCAATAAACATTTTCTCTCTTATGTTTAATACCATCAATCCACACAACAGATTCTTCTTCATTAACTTCAAACACTAGAATTGATATAAACCAAGTCTTACCCAATAGCCTTTTAAAGTCCCATTTGGTATTTGTTTTGCAGTCAAAGTGGGCATATATGATAATCGTTTATAAGCATCCAAGTATATTCGTTCCTTAACTTCTGGAGGATAAGCAAGTATATTACTCAATTCATCAAGGGCAGTTTGTGACCAATAGACATTATAAGTTTTATTCACTTTCAAACTCCTTGATTTTGTTCTGGAGATACTTTAGTCCCTGCTCCTGATCATAAATACGTCCATTTGCACGATCTTCCCGACTTTTCTGTACTTGACGGATGAGTTCTTTATCCTTTGAAAAAAGGTCTAAATCCATTTGATCAATGGCTTCTCTTTCCCGTTTCATATTTAAATAACCAATAAAGTCATATACTTCAGCCGTATCTTCTTCGTGAATAAAGTCAATTAGCCGCTTTAGTTCTTCACGGTTAACACTCATTTTAAACACCGCCTTCTTATTTACTAACACCATTATACCATTGAATTAATTATTTCTAGAGCCCATCCTTATGTCAAACTAAAATTTATCCCCAAAAATGATGAATATAACTTACCCTAAAAAATTGAAGCTACACTTATGAAGAAGCTTGTTATAACTGCAAAATCTGGCAGTACGAATGATTAAGTGTATTTTCAGTTATAAGTTCGTATATTAAGCAAAAAAAGTATTTATGAAATTCATTTTGATAAAAATTATGCAGATTAGCATACCACCACTGAGTACACCTATACCCAGACCCAACCATCTTCCAACATACGAGATCCAATCGGTCGGACAATTGAGATGGCTAAAGCCATCCCTTGTCCGAAGGCGATTCATCCCCCACCTACTCACTGGGGTTCCCCCTTCACATTTCTTGAGGTGGGGGTCTTCTCGCCTAAACAAGAATAAAAAATAGCGCACTAAATTTTATATGATTTAGTGCGCTAAATATAATGTGATTTTATATTTTCTCAACCGTAAGTGAACTACTTAGGAGCACTCTTTCGCCTTTTCATTCGGATATGTCTGTTATCGCTTCTGCCTTTACTACACTGGGTTTGTTCGGAACATCATGATGATGGCGGCACCTTGGTTCGTACGATTCCGAAGCCCCAACCAGGATAACCGGATCATCGAAGGAAGCAGGCTTCCCATTAATCAGCCGCTGCGTACGGCTTGCGGGAGATCCGCAAATCGGGCAGATGGCATTTAGCTTGGAGACAGACTCACTTTGGGCCATGAGCTTTGGCATCGGTCCGAATGGCTCGCCGCGAAAATTGGTGTCGAGACCGGCCACAATCACACGTACACCGTTGTTTGCCAGCTCGTTTGCAGCGGCGACAATCGCCTCATCAAAAAATTGTACTTCATCAATGCCGATAACATCCAATTTCTGATCATCGAGACTGTCCAGCAATTCCGCAGCATTCCTCACCGGACGTGCCATAATCGTCGTTCCATTGTGGGAAGCAACGGACTCATCGGCAAATCGGTCGTCAATCGATGGTTTAAATACCCGCACCGATAAATTGCCGTATGTTGCTCGACGCACCCGCCGAATAAGCTCCTCCGACTTTCCGGAGAACATACTGCCGCAAATTACTTCCACCCAGCCGCTTTGTTTCATAACATGCATGTCGGGATCTCCCTTCAAAAATTGTATTCTGCCACCTGTCGTTCAGCTGCTGTTTGTTTGTTTTTATTTAACCATTTAAAAGTCAGTCTTTGCCAACATGAAAAAGTATGTAGCTATATATGGAAAATAGCTTGATTTGAAAGTGAAAAAACAGGCAACAAAAGTTCCTTTGCCTGTTTTCTCTAAAGTCACGCCACTAAAGGACGGTTCAGTTTTAACTGGATCGGCTTCGTGTGCTAGCAGCTCGTGTCGCCGCTGACCAAGCACATTCAGCTTTTTAGTCAATCCAGTTCCGCCTCCCATGGGCTCGTGTCATAAGCAATGGACACTTCAAACGCCAAAACCGGGCGTTACGGTCCCTTGCTTATGCAGTCGCCCATAACCGGTCGGCTCCACTTTTTATTTCATATTATATTTTTCTTGAATCGGTCGACGCGGCCGCCGGCTTTGTCAGCTTTTGCTTACCTGTGTAGAACGGGTGTGAAGCGGAGCTGATCTCCGTGCGAATCAATGGATACGTGTTACCATCTTCCCATTCGATGGTTTCATCTGATGTGGCTGTTGAGCCGCTCAGGAATTTAAAATCCGAGCTCGTATCCAAAAATACGACCTTTCTGTATTCCGGATGGATTTCGTTTTTCATATTTTTCCACTCCTTTTTGCCCTGTATCCTGTGGAAACAGAGTTATTGCAAGAGCCGTAACAGGTATTCACTATACCTTATCCAAACTCACATAAAAAGATTATAACAGCGTGCGGTCATGATTGCAATAGCAAGCAATCATTTCCGCCCCGCATTTACACTTTCGTCTTTTTCCGCTTCATTTCTTCATCCATCTGCTGGAAAAACTCCTCATTGTTTTTCGTTCCGCGCAGACGTTTCAGGAAGCGGTCAAGGAAGTTATGGGAGTCCTGCATCGTTTTGCGGATGGCCCAGATTTTATCAAGATGTTCTTTGGAGACAAGCAGCTCTTCCTTCCGGGTACCTGATTTCAGAATGTCGATGGAAGGGAAAATTCTGCGTTCGGCAAGGCTGCGATCAAGGTGCAGCTCCATGTTGCCTGTTCCTTTAAATTCTTCATAAATAACGTCATCCATTCGTGAGCCGGTATCCACGAGTGCTGTTGCCAGGACGGTGAAACTTCCGCCTTCCTCAATATTTCTTGCCGCCCCGAAGAACCGTTTCGGACGGTGAAATGCTGCCGGGTCAATACCACCGGAAAGTGTACGGCCGCTTGGTGGAATGACTAGGTTATATGCACGGGCAAGCCTGGTGATGCTGTCCATTAAAACGATGACGTCCCGCTTATGTTCAACCAGACGCATCGCACGTTCGAGGACAAGCTCCGATACTTTGATATGGCTCTCCGGCACTTCATCAAACGTCGAGCTGACAACGTCTACATCCCCATGGACCGACCGTTCAATATCCGTCACTTCTTCCGGACGCTCGTCCACCAGCAAAATAATCAGCTTCGCATCGGGATGATTGGTCGAAATACTATTGGCCACTTCCTTCAGCAGCATGGTCTTACCTGCTTTCGGCGGTGCCACAATCAGGCCGCGCTGGCCAAATCCAATCGGAGTCATTAAGTCAATGATGCGGGTCGATAAGTTTTTCGGCTGCCGCTCAAGCTGCATGAACCGATCCGGATACAATGCCGTGAGTGCTGGAAAATGCACCCGTTCCTTGGCTGTTTCCGGATCTTCCCCATTTACTGCGTCAACGTGCAGCAGCCCATAATAGCGTTCATTTTCTTTTGGCGGACGCACTTTCCCGGATACTTTATCACCGTTGCGCAAATCGAACCTGCGAATCTGTGAAGCGGAAATGTAAATGTCCTCTGCACTCGGGGAATAGTTGATTGGTCTGAGGAAGCCAAATCCTTCTGATGGGATAATCTCCAGTATTCCATCCATAAACAGGAAACCGTCTTTTTCTGCCTGTGCTTTTAATATAGCAAAGATAAGTTCCCGTTTTGTTAGTTTTGCATAATATGATACTTTATATTCCCTCGCTAGAGCATAGATTTCTTTCAGCGTCAATGTCTCCAGATGGGAAATGCTTAATGATGCCATTCAATCACCACACCTATTCATTTTTTCCATTAAAGTTTCTGATACACCGATTGATCAGCTGTTTAACCAATGTATGTACGAGTAAATATTCATGTAACCGACGTTTGTTTTTCTTTTTGTATTGCTTTCTGGCAGGTTTCAGGCATGTGCACGCTGCAGCGATAGCCGCTTTCAAATGGAATAATTAAATAATAGCTGTTTCTCTTTAGTGCGCCTGAAAGTATAAAAGAAATGGAAGAGTTGTCGGAAGCTAGAATAGAAGTTTGTCTACCTATATATTATTGCCGTTTATTCCAATGAATAAACATCTACCATGATACCCTTTTCTCCGTCAATAATCAACTCTATTTTTTACTTTTATATGAAAACAAATGATCGATAGTGGGGATGGTATTTAAGAGAAGTTGTTGAAAAAGGGGGGAAGGCCGGATTGGCGGCTTTCCTCCCTTTTCTTTCTTGGTTGCAATAGTCTTATAAAAGGTTGTTCAAAAAAGTCCGGTGAAAATGACACATCGAATTACTTCGTTAGCTTGCTTTTCCGTTCCTTGGAAAAGCAATACACTTTTCCTGCATGCGATGCGGGTTCAGGGAAGCTTTCCTTGTGCTCATGTATTAAAAGCATACATTCCGCTACTCGGGAGCTCACGCCGCCTCGAACTTCTTGGTCCTTTTTATCTTCCTTTTTAAACACGCATTATAAAATAAGCGTTATGGTTTGCACGCCGTCCGTGTTTTGCCGCTATTTATGGCTGGATGACGAGGTTTGGTTTTTCTTCAGGCTGTGTTCACCATCAATGAAACGGACGGTTCCACTTTTGGCACGCATGACAACGGTTTGGGTCGTTGCTTTCATGCCTTTGAAACGGACGCCCTGCAGCAGTTCGCCGTCAGTTACCCCTGTTGCGGCAAAGATCGCATCATCGCCACCGCAGAAATCGTCCATGTAATACACTTTTTCCAAGTCGTCAATACCCATGCTGCTACAGCGGGTAACTTCTTCGTCACTGGACGGCATTAGTTTTCCCTGGATTTCGCCGCCAAGGCATTTCAGCGCGACGGCACTAAGCACTCCCTCCGGCGCACCGCCAATGCCCATCAAAATATCAACGCCAGTGTCTTCAAAAGCCGTATTCATTGCTGCGGCGACATCACCATCCGGAATCAGCTTGATACGTGCTCCCGCATCACGGATCTCCTCAATAAGTTCCGCATGCCGCGGTCGGTCGAGAACGATGGCTGTCATGTCTTCCACTGCTTTGTTCCGGGCTTTGGCAACTGCTTCGAGATTATCTTTTACCGAGGCATTGATGTCGATTTTGCCAACCGACTCGGGGCCAACAGCGATTTTCTTCATGTACATGTCAGGGGCATGCAGCAGTTTTTCTCATCGGCAATCGCAATCACCGCCAGCGCGTTCCACGTACCCTGAGCAACGATGCTCGTGCCTTCCAGGGGATCGACGGCGATATCTACTTTCGGACCGGATCCCGTACCGAGTTTCTCACCGATATAGAGCATCGGGGCCTCGTCGATTTCCCCTTCACCGATGACAACGGTCCCCTGCATTGGAATTGTATCAAAAACATCGCGCATGGCGGACGTTGCTGCATCGTCTGCTTCGTTCTTTTTGCCGCGGCCCATCCAGCGTGCCGATGATTGAGCGGCAGCCTCTGTAACGCGGACGATTTCCATTGTTAAACTTCTTTCCATAGTTCCCTCTCCTTTTTCGTAAAAGTATCCTCATCCCAAAAGGATTTACATATGGAGGGGTCTTAGGCTGCTCTATTTTTAGCCATTTTATTACGCAGGCGTTGCGACAGGACAAGGAAAGCTCCGGCAGCGATGCATCGCACGAAGAAAAAGCGATCTACCTTTTCGAGGTCGTCGCGCTCCTAGCCTGCAAAGTCGCCTACGCTTTTGCATCATCCAGCTCCGGCTCCTAGCGACTAGCGAGACTTCCTGACTCCTCCCTGCGATAAGTCAACGTCGAATCGCTCCGCTCTTCGCGTTTCCTTTATCTCAGTCGGAGCAGTCCAGTCCGTACGTCGCTGACCAGTCGCCTACGCTTTTGCTGTTACGAATTCTGAAATTGTTCGATTTCTTGTTCGTTCATTTCTTCCCGCCATACATTGCGCCGAGGCTGTTCAGTTTATCTGTAATCTTTTCATAGCCGCGGTCAATGTGTTCAATACCGGTGATTTCAGTAACTCCGTTGGCCATCAGACCGGCAATCACCAGGGATGCACCTGCACGGAGGTCACTAGCTCTCACGCGGGCGCTTCCAGCTGGACAGGACCTGACACAATCGCTGAGCCGCCCTGAACTTTAATGGAGGCATTCATGCGCCGCAGTTCATCAATGTGTTTCAAACGTGCAGAATAGATGGTATCCGTCACAACGCCCGTGTTGGCCGCTTTGGTCAAAAGCGTTGTAAAGGGCTGCTGCAAATCGGTTGGAAAGCCGGGGTATACCAATGTTTTAATGTCGACACTGCGGAGTGGATCTTTAGGCGCTATATACAGCTGCTCGTCGCCTTCCTCAATCGTCACACCCATTTCCCGCAGTTTTGCCAGTACTGACTCCAGATGCTGTGAAATCACATTATCTATAATCACTTCATTCCCCTGGGCCGCAGCGGTAATCGCATAGGTTCCGGCTTCAATCCGATCCGGGATGATCACATGCTGGCATCCGTTTAATGTTGGCACCCCTTCAATCCGGATGACATCAGTGCCGACACCTTTAATCTTTGCCCCCATATTGGTCAAGAGTGTTGCTACATCAATAATTTCCGGTTCCTTTGCAGCATTCTCAATAATGGTTTTGCCTTTTGCTTTCACAGCCGCCAGCATAATATTAATGGTCGCACCCACACTGACCACATCGAGGTAAATCCTAGCACCGCGGAGTTCATTGGCTCGGATGTAAATGGCACCCTGCTCGTTGGTGACCTCGGCTCCTAATGCTTCAAATCCCTTAATATGCTGGTCAATCGGACGCGGTCCTAAATGACAGCCACCAGGAAGGCCAATGACAGCTTGGTTGAATTTGCCAAGCATCGCACCCATGAAGTAGTAAGAGGCCCGGAGTTTTTTGACTTTCCCATTCGGAAGTGGCATGGACACCATATTCGAAGGATCAATATGTACCGTCTGCCCGTCCCAGCTGACTTCACCGCCAATCTCCTCAAGCAGGCCTCCGAGTGTGTACACATCGGATATGTTCGGCAGCCCTTCAATCGCCACATGGGAATCTGCCAGAAGTGCAGCAGGCAAGAGCGCTACAGCACTGTTTTTCGCCCCATTGACCCGGACTTTTCCATTTAACAAGTGACCGCCTTCAATCATTATCTTTTGCAATTGCGAGCACCTCATTTCTTGACGAACACGTGAGTTTTCAGCGAATGCCCCGGTTTAGCTGCAGCCCCTGCTGATCATTTCAAGACAGGGTATCAAGCAGCGGGGTGCACCCGCTTTTCACCTTATCCTGCACGCTTTTTCCAGTTTTATGCATTTAAATTGATTTGTTCCAGTCGGCAAGAAATTTCTCGATTCCCTGATCTGTCAATGGGTGTTTTACAAGCTGTCCGAACACTTTATACGGAATCGTCGCAATATGGGCACCGTTCTTAGCCGCATCCATCACATGCAGCGGGTGTCTGATCGATGCTGCAATGATTTCCGTATCAATTTCATGTAACTCGAACATTTCCCTGATGGACGCAATCAGCTCCATACCATCATGGCCAATGTCGTCCAACCGGCCAAGGAAAGGCGATACGTACGATGCTCCGGCACGGGCAGCGAGCAATGCCTGATTAGCGTTGAAAATCAGGGTGACGTTCGTTTTAATATTTTTATCGCTGAACGCTTTGACTGCTTTCAGTCCTTCCAGCGTCATCGGTACTTTTACCGTGATATTCGGTGCGATAGCTGCAAGTTCTTCCCCTTCTTGAATCATGCCTGGTGCATCTTCGGAAATTACTTCGGCGCTGACAGAACCGGATACTTCATCCGTAATTTCCTTCAGGCGTTCATGGAAAGAGACCCCTTCCTTGGAAACGAGGCTCGGGTTTGTTGTCACCCCGGCCAGTACACCAAGTTCATTGGCAGACCGCACTTCTTCAATGCTGGCAGTATCGACAAAATTTCATTTGCCTATCCCTCTACTTTCATAAAATTGTATGTATCACTTAACTCGTTATCCTAACGTCCATTTTAGATATAGCAAGACCAAACGCATATTTTAACACTACAGTATTAGAATACCAATTAGCGTGCAAAGTCGCAAGAAGAAATGCAAATGTGCAGGCACAGCCCGTGAATTTTTGGACTTGCCTGCACATCGGTCAGGTTCGCTCTTTGCTATTTTAGAATCCACATAAGCACCCACATTTGGAAAATCTGTTTCGTAACGTATGTATAAAGGCAATGTGATTTTACTCTAATATGCTTCTGGTGAATTCACAGACTTCCTCTACGTTGAACGGTTTAGCAAGCACTTCTTTCACAATCTCAAATTGTTGTGATTCTTTCATGATGTCTTCAGACAGACCGCTCATAACAATCGCCGGAATGGTAAACTGATCCTTTTCCAACTGTTCCAGCACCTGTACACCGTCAACAACCGGGAGCTTGTAGTGAAGCATGAGCAAGTCAAACGAACCTGCATATAGTGAATCAAGTGCTTCCTGGCCGGTTTCCGCAGTCGTTACACGATACCCTTGACTCGTAAAAATTTCTGTTAGCAGCATGCGGATGCCTGGCTGGTCATCCACCACCAGTATTTCCTTTTTTCCCATTAGACCTGCCATCCCCCAAACTTTTATTCTCCTCACGTCCTACATATTCTACAAAGATTAGCAAATTCCTTCTATTTAAAGAACAGAAATAATGCCGACTTTGGCGAAAAACGCGTGATTATGCGGTTTATAGAACAAAAGACCTAAATAAGAGACGAATGAACGTTCTCTATTTAGGTCTTTTTTCAGTATTTTTAATTTTGGGCGGCAGCACCGACAAATCCGTAAAATAACGCTTGCGGATTGGTCGGACGTGATTTAAATTCCGGATGGTACTGGCAAGCGACAAACCATGGATGATCGGCCAGTTCAATTGTTTCGACGAGCCGGCCGTCAGGGCTTGTACCGGAAATAATCATGCCATTATCCTTTAGTGCCTCCCGGTAATCATTATTAAATTCATAACGGTGGCGGTGACGTTCATTTACAATGTCT
This sequence comes from Lentibacillus juripiscarius JCM 12147, assembly GCA_001311805.1. The sequence continues at coordinate 19,116 of BBCA01000040.1, forward strand.
TCATCACCATAGGCTTGCTTTGTTTTCGTATTTTCGGCCAGTTTGCATGGATAAACCCCAAGCCGCAATGTTCCACCCATATCGGAAATATTTTTTTGCTCTGGCAGCAGGTCGATAACTGGGTATGGTGTATCCGGATTGATTTCGGCCGAATGCGCATCTTCCAGCCCAACGACATTTCGGGCAAATTCTACTGTAGCCAGCTGCATTCCAAGACAGATGCCTAAGAATGGGACATTGTTTTCCCGGGCATAGCGGATAGCCTCGAGTTTGCCGTCAATACCGCGATCCCCGAAGCCGCCAGGAACCAGAATGCCGTCCACTTGCTTCAGTTCTTGCCGGATAAATTCATTATCAAGCTGTTCCGAGTTGATCCATTTAACTTTGACATCGGTATCAAATGCATAGCCTGCATGTTTCAGCGCTTCAACGACGGACAGATACGCATCTGGAAGCTCGACGTACTTGCCGACAAGTGCGATTTCCGTTGTTCCGGACAGATGCCGCACGCGGTGGAGGAGTTCATTCCAATCACGCATATCCGCCTCCTCGCACGCCAGCCCAAGATGGTCGCATACCAATTGGTCAAGATGCTGATTCTGCAGGGCTATCGGCACCTGGTATAATGTATCCGCATCACGCATTTCAATGACGGCATTTTTATCCGTATCACAGAACAGCGCTATTTTCTCTTTCATTTCTGTACTGATGGCCAGTTCGGAGCGCAAGACAATGGCGTCAGGCTGAATTCCGAGTGAGCGGAGTTCCTTCACACTATGCTGGGTTGGCTTTGTTTTCACTTCGCCCGCCGCTTTAATATACGGGACAAGTGTACAGTGAATGTACATGACATGATCTTTACCAATGTCGCTCTTTATTTGGCGAATGGCTTCAAGGAATGGCAGTGACTCAATATCCCCGACGGTCCCGCCGATTTCCGTAATCACAACATCTGCTTTAGTCGCCTGACCGGCACGGAAAACTTGTTCCTTAATTTCATTGGTAATATGCGGGATCACTTGGACAGTACCGCCAAGATAGTCACCGCGGCGTTCTTTCTTAATCACACTGGAATATACTTTCCCGGTTGTGATATTGCTGTATTTATTCAAATTGATGTCGATAAACCGCTCGTAATGACCAAGGTCCAGGTCTGTTTCTGCACCGTCTTCGGTTACAAACACTTCCCCATGCTGGTACGGACTCATCGTTCCTGGGTCCACATTGATGTACGGGTCAAACTTCTGGATGGTCACTTTCAGTCCGCGATTTTTCAGCAGCCTGCCAAGAGAAGCGGCTGTTATCCCTTTGCCGAGTGATGAAACGACACCACCGGTTACAAAAATATACTTCGTCACTGGTCATCCCTCTTTCTTCCGTGTAAAAGTTACATCATAGTTGCGATACTCCTGGTTCCTATTAGGTTCTGCTGTATTGTTGGCGTTAACCATGAAGACTCTTTTCGTAAACGTTGTTATTTTTCCAGTGCAGTCGATCAAAACCGCGACACACTGCAAACAATTGTTGATTTCCGCTCCCGGCAGTCGCTTTCACCACGGGCATAAGTGCGACATCTGCTCAAGCTCTCGTTCGCTTTCGTAGTGTCTTCTTTACCGCGGGCAACGCTTCAGCTTCCTCCAGGATCTTCAGCCGCCCGCTTTCCCGCAGGAGTCGACTGCCCCTACGCTCCAATCAACCAGTGCATTAGCAACAATAATGGTAAGAAATCGAATAGCATAAAACCAGCGGAGGAAATACACGGAGACTCCTGTGGGAGCAGAGGCCTAGATGAGACCCCGCAGTGCAAAGCACGAGGAGGCTCATCAGCCGCCCACGGAAAGCGAAGTGTATTTCTGGAGCGGTATTCCAACCATCATCTCGATCTACGTCGCAGTTTATAGAAACTGTTAAGCAGGGTTTCATCCTCTAGAGTGACGCAAAAAGCAACAGTCTTTTAGAAAACAGCCTTCATATAACAACCACTTATAGCAGCTACCATTAAAAAAGCGCTTCCCCCCGGTGGAACAGGGGAAGCGCTTGGTTCGTCGATTTTAGCGAGCCCAATGAAAATTGTAAGCCTATGTGTTTTAAAAGTCAAGCAGCCTTTTTATTTAAGATCCTCATCGTCGCCTTCTTTTTCATCGCTTTCAAATTCCTGATCGATGCCTTCAGTGTCTGCATCAAAGTCATCGCCTTCATCCAGATCCAGTTCGTCGATATCATCATCAAGCAGATCCTCATCAATATCAAGGTCCTCATCGGCAGCTGGTTTTTCGGGCTTTTCAGGCTTCTCGGGTTCTTTTTCTTTTTCGTTTCTTTCTTTGTTTCTTTTTGCTGCTTTTTCTTTTTGGTCTTTTTCTTGGCTGCCACATTAACTTCTTCGTCCATCTGGTCAACAGGATACCAGCGCTTCAACCCCCAGATTCCTGAACCAGCCATCAGAAAACGGCCATCGACTGTCAGATCTGTATAAAATTGTGCAATGAATTCTTGTTTTTGTTCATCGGTGAACCCTTTAAATGCTGCTGTTTTGTCATAAAGTTCGTTAAAGTCCATTGCTTTGTGCTCTTCCAGTAAAATTTCATTTGCAATTTCCAGCATTGATTTTACTTCCAGTTCTTCGCGGCTGTATTCTTTCAAACTCACGATACCGCACTCCCTTTTTCATATATTTCATCAGTAGGCCATGATGCCTGATAAATGACACACACTAATTGCACGATTACCTAGCAGCAGTGGAAATATACTCCGACGCACAGGATAAGGAACGCTACGGCAGCGATGCATCGCACGCAGAAAAAGTGCTTTCCTTTTTAAAGGACGTGCTAGTGCAGGCGTTGGTGATTGTCATTGCAATTTCAACCTGCCCGTATTCCGCAGTAGTCTCGCATATTTCCACTTTATCATATCCCTTAAATCATACCATCCATTATAAACAAATCTCAATGGAATATGCCAGCAGAAACCATATTTTTACCTGTATTGCCTTTTGCTGGCCCGAATATGCAGGCTTTGCTGCTGGGGAATAATCCGTGGTTCACACTTAATACAAACAGAACAGAAAGTGGCTGGGACATAACGAAACCATCAATATGAAAGAATTGTAACCACCGCTACAGAAAAATACTTTGCTGATTAAGGTGGAAACCCATTATAGTAAATGAAACGCTGCTGAACACTTTTATATAATGCGACGAAACTGCTACGTTGATTTCCGTTCCAGCCAGTCGCTTTCACCCCAGGGCATAAGCGCGACATCTACTCAAGTTCTCTTCGTTCGCTTTCGTAGTGTCTTCTTTACCGCGGGCAACGCTTCAGCAAAGGAAAAACCCGAACTGCTCCAACATCTAACAGGCAAGATGTTGGATCATCGTTCGGGTTTTTCGTTGCTTTCATTCTTTTGTCCCGGCCTGTCGATATCCGCAGGCGTTATCCTGCGTCGTTTACATATTGCGGCGGTATTGGCCGCCCACTTCGTACAATGCATTGGTAATCTGCCCGAGACTGGCCACTTTAACCGTTTCCATCAGCTCGGCGAAAATGTTGCCTCCTGAAGCTGCCACTTGTTTCAGCCGTTCGAGGGCAGGCCCCGACGCTTCTTTATTGGCATCCTGAAATTTCTTCAATTCACTGATCTGGTGCTCTTTTTCCTCTTTGGACGCACGGGCAAGCTCCATAGAGTCAATTTGCTCGCCAGAAGATGGGTTCGGGTTCAGGTACGTATTGACCCCAACAATCGGAAGTTCCCCGGAATGTTTTTTCCTTCATAGTAAAGTGATTCTTCCTGGATTTTGCCGCGCTGGTATTGGCGTTCCATCGCACCGAGGACACCACCACGGTCGTTCATTTTCTCAAATTCCTGGAGCACGGCCTCTTCAACGAGATCAGTCAGCTCCTCTACAATGAACGAGCCTTGCAGTGAATTCTCCGTCTTAGTCAGGCCAAATTCTTTATTAATGATCATTTGAATAGCCATTGCCCGGCGCACTGATTCTTCCGTTGGTGTCGTAATCGCTTCGTCGTACGCATTCGTGTGCAAGGAATTCGTGTTGTCCTGAATCGCCAAGAGTGCTTGCAGTGTCGTCCGGATATCGTTAAAATCGATTTCCTGTGCGTGCAGCGAGCGTCCGGAAGTCTGGATATGGTACTTCAGCTTCTGGCTCCGTTCATTCGCCTCGTATTTATCGCGCATGACAATCGCCCAGATGCGGCGGGCAACCCGGCCAATCACCGTATATTCCGGATCGAGTCCATTAGAGAAGAAAAAGGACAGATTCGATGCAAATTTGTTCACGTCCATGCCCCTGCTCAAGTAATACTCCACATATGTGAATCCGTTGGCAAGCGTGAAGGCCAGCTGTGTGATTGGATTGGCACCTGCTTCCGCAATATGATAGCCGGAAATCGACACCGAGTAATAGTTGCGGACATGTTTATCAATAATACTGCTGAATGTCGCCCATCATTCTTAGGGCAAATTCGGTTGAGAAAATGCACGTGTTCTGGCCTTGATCTTCTTTCAAAATATCCGCCTGCACCGTACCGCGGACAATAGATATCGTGTCATCTTTTAAACTTTCGTATTCTTCCGCGGACGGCTCACGCCCGTTTTCCGACCGGAATTTATCCAGCTGCTGATCAATAGCCGTATTGAAAAACATCGCCAGAATGATCGGTGCCGGTCCATTGATGGTCATCGATACCGATGTTTTCGGATCGGTCAGATCAAAGCCGTCATACAGCTTTTTCATGTCATCGAGTGTACAAATGTTGACCCCGCTTTCGCCGACTTTCCCATATATGTCCGGGCGTGTTGCCGGGTCCTCACCGTATAGAGTGACTGAATCAACGCCGTGGACAGCCGTTTTGCCTCACTGTCTTTCGATAAATAGTGAAAACGGCGATTCGTCCGCTCCGGTGTTCCTTCGCCGGCAAATTGGCGGGTCGGGTCTTCCCCTTCACGTTTAAGCGGGAAAAACGCCTGCTGTGAACGGGAATGCACCAGGCAGATTTTCTTTCATGAGCCATTCAAGGCGCTCGCCCCAGTCTTCATATTTTGGCAGGATGACTTTAGGGATCTTCAGTCCGGAAATGGATTCTGTCGTCAGTTCCATTTCAAATTGCTTGTCACGGACAGTGTACACCAGCTTGTCACCGCTATACTGCTCCACGAGGTTATCCCAAGCGTCCAGCTGCTTTTGGCGGATGGATCCATTCTTTCTTCGTAGTTTTGAATGGCGCTGTCGATGGACTTGGCACCTGTTTCATCATCCAGCTCCTGCTTCGCCCCTTCTAGCCGGTAAAGTTTCCGGGCAATGTCACGCTGCTCGTTCGTATGTTTGTGATACTGGCGCACATGGGTGGCGATTTCGCGCAAATAATGCCGGCGTTCATTCGTGATAATCATGTTTTGTTTTTCGGCAATGGTGTTCCGGTCAAAATCGACCTGCTCATCCCAGCCGTACCGTTCACATAATGTATCGATCATCGTAGCAAACAATGCATTCGTGCCAGCATCGTTAAACTGGCTGGCAATCGTGCCGAATACCGGGAATTTTTCCTTGTCCTGGCCGAACAGCAGATGGCTGCGCTCATATTGCTTGCGCACCTGATTCAGTGCATCTTCCGAACCTTTCTGCTCATACTTGTTGATGACAATGAAATCGGCAAAATCAATCATGTCAATTTTCTCCAGCTGGGAAGGCGCACCGAATTCAGCCGTCATGACGTACATCGACAGGTCGGTAATATCCGTGATGGCGGCATCCCCCTGACCGATGCCGCTCGTTTCGACGATTATAAAGTCGTAGCTGGCTGCACGGACAACATCGATAATTTCCTGCAATGATTTGGCTAGTTCTGTCCGGGATTCGCGTGTGGCCAATGAGCGCATGTAAACACGGTCGTAAAAATGGCATTCATCCGGATTCGGTCACCGAGGAGCGCTCCGCCAGTTTTCTTTCGTCGGGTCAATGGAAATGATGGCGATTTTATCTGGGATTTCGTTGACAAATCGGCGGATCAGCTCATCGGTCAATGAGCTTTTTCCGGCACCGCCCGTTCCGGTGATTCCAATCGCCGGTGCCTGATTTGACGCTGCACGCAGGGAGTTAAGTACCGCGTTAAGCTCGTCATCGTCCTTATTATTTTCCATGTATGTGATGAAGCGTGCCACTGCCTGACGTTCCCCAGCATATAATTTATCCCAGTTGTCATCCAGGTCATAGGAAGGCACGAAATCACATTCTTCGAGCATCTCGTTGATCATGCCCTGGAGTCCCAGCTCCCGTCCATTGTCCGGCGAAAAAATGCGGGCGACACCGTAATCTTCCAACTCTTTAATTTCCCGTGGAATGATGACGCCGCCGCCACCGCCATAGACGCGAATGTGGCCGGCACCCAGTTCATTGAGCAAATCAACCATATATTTAAAGTATTCAACATGACCACCCTGATAGGATGAAATCGCAATCCCCTGGGCGTCTTCCTGAATTGCTGCGTACACCACTTCTTCCACCGAGCGGTTATGCCCGAGGTGAACAACCTCTGCCCCGCTCGACTGGAGAATTCGCCGCATAATGTTGATGGACGCATCATGCCCGTCATACAGGCTGGACGCCGTCACAAAGCGGACAGGGTTCACTGGTTTATAAATTTGCACTTGCTCCATGATTCATTATCCCCCTTTATATTATTCCGTACTTGCTGCCGTCTCGCCATCAACCGAAAGCGCTTGCAATACATAGTGCGTTTGCCGTTCGATATACGCCTCCAGGGTGAATTGCTTTTGCAGCATCCACCGTCTGAATCCCCACATCTGCCCCTGCACAAAAAATATTGTTGGCAATCAGAGCAGCATCCTGGCTGGAGATGGATTCCGGCAGACAGGCAACAATCACTTTTTCCAGCATGCCGACCATATCACGCTCCTTTTCGAGGACGTATTCTTTCGATTCCTTTTTCAGCGATTTGACTTCCTGGTACATGATGATGACTTCCTCCTGCATGTCATCCATAAGACGGAAGTACGATGCCACTACCCGTTTAAGATTGGCAACAGAGGGGCTATTCCAGTCAATGGCCGCTTCCAGGCGCTCCCTTACCTGCTGATAAATCGCATCACAGACGAGAAAAAGCACATCTTCCTTCGTGCGAATGTATTCGTATAGCGTACCGATGCTAAAGCCTGATTCTTTGGCGATCTCCCGGGTGGTTGTACGGTGGAACCCTTTCTCTTTAAACAGCGTGATTGCCCCTTTGATCATTTGGCCGCGGCGCTTCTCAATCAGTTCCGCATCCTTCACATTGGAAAGGACTGAATCATCCGTCATTTGGCCGCCCCCCTTCCTCTTTCCACTTCGCAAAAATCGTTTTGGCCAGCCGATACGGATCACTGTCCGCAGCAATGGCTGTATCCGATGTTTCGATATAGGCCCTTACCTCGCGCCAGATTTCTTCCCTGATAAGCTCATACACCTCAAGCTCCTGCTGCCGTTTGCGCCGTTGTTTGCCTGCTTCAGTCTGGTACAAATAATCATGATGATCCTGAATGGCTTGCCACAGTTTATCGATTCCTTTGTTTTCCGTTGTAATCGTTTTGATGATGGGCAAATCTTGCGGATCCGCAGCGGTCATCATGACGAGTTCTTTCAGGAGTGCTTTTAGCTTGCCGACCCCATGGAGATCCGCTTTGTTGATGACAAACAAATCGGCTATCTCCATGATGCCGGCTTTAAAAACCTGCAGCACATCACCACTGTTCGGCGTCAGGACAAGTGCTGTCGTGTCAGCAATTTTCATAATATCCAGCTCAGACTGGCCGACGCCGACCGTTTCAATGACGACCACATCAAACCCATACGCATCACAAATCCGGACCGCATCTTTCGTCGCACGCGCCAGCCCGCCGAGACTCCCGCGTGTTGCCATACTGCGAATGTACACACCGTCATCGGTGAAATGTTCGTTCATGCGAACCCGATCACCAAGCAGTGCACCACCACTGAACGGACTCGTCGGGTCGACCGCAATCACCGCAATCGTTTTGTCCGCATTGCGCACATGGGTGATCAACCGGTTCACGAGCGAGCTCTTGCCGGCACCCGGAGACCCGGTAATCCCGACATAGACCGCCTGCTTCTGCTGGGAAAACACATCACTCAGCATCGCTAGCTTATCCGGATCGTCATTTTCCGTTATCGTTATCGCCCGGGCAAGCGCACGTATATTGTTGGTTCATTTGTTCGACAAGATGGTGCATGGATATTGGTACATCCTTTCTAGTGCGGCCGGGTTGCTGTGCCGCGGAATTTTGTGGCGCCCTCGCTCGATTCGTGGGCGCTC
>BBCA01000041.1 GCA_001311805.1 Lentibacillus juripiscarius JCM 12147
GGTAGAGCTATCGGCTGTTAACCGATCGGTCGCAGGTTCGAATCCTGCCTGTGGAGCCATATGGCGGTGTAGCTCAGCTGGCGAGAGCGTACGGTTCATACCCGTGAGGTCGTGGGTTCGATCCCCTCCACCGCTATTTCATTCCTAATGGCGGTCGTGGCGAAGTGGTTAACGCACCGGATTGTGGCTCCGGCACTCGTGGGTTCGATCCCCACCGGTCGCCCCATACTAAAATTTAAAGTGGACCCTTAGCTCAGCTGGTCAGAGCTATCGGCTCATAACCGATCGGTCGCAGGTTCGAATCCTGCAGGGTCCACCATTGACATTCGGAGGTATACCCAAGTCTGGCTGAAGGGATCGGTCTTGAAAACCGACAGGCGGGTCAAACCGCGCGGGGGTTCGAATCCCTCTACCTCCTCCATACATATTTAACAGTTATCAAATGTGATTGTAAGTGCAATTGTGATGATAGCAAGAAATTTAATATCATACGGCTCGGTAGCTGGCCGCTAGCAACACCGAAACATCACCTAAGTGCAGGCCTGCGAGGAACGTAATCAACACTGAAATTACTTGCAACGTGACGAGCACCAAACCTGAAGAGATTAAGTGATGATAGCAAGAAATTTTTAATATCATACGGCTCGGTAGCTCAGTCGGTAGAGCAACGGACTGAAAATCCGTGTGTCGGCGGTTCGATTCCGTCCCGAGCCATTTTTCCAAACAAGCATACTTGCTTGTTTTTCTTTTGCACAAAATGAAATCCAAAACATGACGGTACTGCTTATAACTGTTGGCACTTTAAAAACATGCATATTGTTTGCAAGTGTAACCGACCTTTGGTACGGTAAGATTAAAAGGTTGAATCTTCAATCCTTTTAATAAAAGATCTAAGGGAGGATGTATAAAATGGCTCCATTTGAACTGCCAGAACTACCATATGCATACGATGCTTTAGAACCAACTGTTGACAAAGAAACGATGAATATTCACCACACGAAGCATCACAATACTTACGTTACCAAACTGAATGCGGCACTGGAAGGTAAAGCAGACCTTCAAGAGAAATCACTTGAGGATCTGCTCAGCAATCTTGACGCTGTACCGGAAGATATCCGTACGGCTGTACGTAATAATGGCGGTGGACACGCTAACCATAGTCTGTTCTGGAAAGTAATGTCACCAAACGGCGGCGGTGAACCTACCGGTGAGCTTGCTGACAAAATCAATGATAAATTCGGCAGTTTCGACAAATTTAAAGAAACGTTTGAGACAGCCGCAAAAGGCCGTTTTGGATCAGGCTGGGCTTGGCTCGTTGTTCATAATGGTGAACTCGAAGTGACAAGCACACCTAACCAGGATACACCGATTATGGATGGAAAAACACCGATTTTAGGCCTTGACGTTTGGGAACATGCTTACTATCTTAATTACCAAAATCGCCGTCCTGACTATGTGGCAGCATTCTGGAATGTTGTAAATTGGGACGAGGTTGCTAAGAATTATAACGAAGCTAAATAATAAATGAACGCTTCTTTAAAAAACACGGGAAAAATACCCGTGTTTTTTTATACCCAACGATAAAGACATTTGATGTGATGGGGTATACATGCTTATTTTTAACATTTTCGGCATTACATATCCATGCTCTAATTTGCTCACACTATAAATGAACAAAAAGGAGCAATGGATATTATGCACAAAAGCTTACAAGCCTTTACAGGAAAAATGGATATAAACCGTGATCTTATTTTACTGCTTGTCATAGGTGGTCTGTACTCACTAAGTATTTTCCTTTCCAATACCTTTGTGAACATTTATTTATGGCGCCAAGCAGGGGATTACAGCACGATTGCTTTTTACAATCTTGGTATTTATCTGTTCCAGCCGGTGACATTCATTCTTGCAGGAAAAATTGCCAAAAAGTTGACCGTGTCATTGTACTCCGATTGGGGGTCATATTTTATCTCTCTTTTTCTGAGTGTCCTGCTGGTTGCCGATAAAGCAGCAACGTATAACTTTATGCTCGGCAGTTTACTTGGAATCGGCTTTGGATTTTACTGGCTGGCATTCAATGTGCTTACATTTGAAATCACGGAACCTGAATCCAGGGACTTTTTTAATGGGTTCTTAGGTGTCTTGCAGTCATTTGCTGGTATGATTGGCCCATTGCTTGCGGGGACGCTCATCGCCAGAATGGAAGAAACTATTGGGTATACAGTCATTTTTACAATTTCGTTCAGCCTGTTTATTGGTGCAGTTGTCTGCAGCTTTTTTCTTAAACGGCGGCAGGCAGAAGGACGGTTTCATTTCAAGCGTGTACTGACGGAGTGGAACCACAATAAACTGGCGAAAATCCTAAAACGCCCATATTTCACAAGGACTACGGGAAGGAATCTTTTTATTTGTGATTTCCATATGGGTGTTTCTTTCAACCGGCAGTGAATTTTCACTTGGGATGTTCAACCTGTTTCTTTCTGGTTTGTCCTTTGTGTTTTACTTCATTGTTACCAGATGGATTAAACCATCCATGCGGAAAAAGTTTATACTAACGGGAGCGCTTATCCTGTATTTCTCGATCTATATTATTTTGTTTGATACTGGGTATGTTCAGTTGATGATTTATGCGGCATTAATCGGTATTGCCTATCCTGTGGTCAACGTACCATACTTTTCCATGACGTTCGATGTGATTGGAAAGGCATGGAAAGCGAAAGAACTTCGGGTGGAGTATATTGTTGTTCGGGAGGTGTTTGCCAATATTGGCAGGGTGACAGCCATTGTTGTGTTTCTTATTGCGATATCATTGGTTTCAGCAGAAGTCATTATTCCATACCTGCTCGCCTTCTTCGGATTGGGTCATATTGTGATTTATCTGTTTGTCAAGGATATTTACCTCGGGGCAGCCGGTACAAATGAACCCATCACGAAGGAGCCAGTGACAGATGAAAAATCGATGATTCCTGTTAGAATCAGAAGGCAAAATGGTATAATGAAGCTGTACAATTTTAAAGGGTGAGGGAGAGAGATATGGCTAACATAAAGAAAAGGAAAAAGGCCCAGTTGCCCTTTCGTTTAAATATACTGTTTTTGCCGTGTTTTGTTATTTTCACTGCTGGTTTTGCAGCTTGGGGTTGTTCAGATCCTGAATGGGGAAGCATTCCAGGCGGAAATTGACCGGACATCCAATGATTTCACGGAAATTCCAGTTCCGCGTGGTAAAATGTATGACCGAAACGGAAATTTAATCGTTGGGAACGATGCTGAATATGCAATTACGTATACGCCGGAAAAAGGAACACAGGCAGAAGATAGACTCGACGTGGCAGAGAAATTAGCTAAGTACATTTCCATGGACCCGGGAAAAGATAAACAGTATGGTCTTACATTACGGAACCGAAAAGAATACTGGTATATTCAAAATACGAAAGAAGCAAAAAGCCGGCTCACAGATAAAGAAATTGAAGAAATGGATAATAGTGAGCAATACAGTACGATGCTTGAACGGATTAAAGAAGAAGAAGTTGCGTTTGATAATTTCAGCCAACAGCAGCGTGAAGTAATGGCCATTAAAAAGAAATGGACAAAGCAATGGCCCTTACACCGCAAATCATTATTAAGGGAAAAGAAGTAACTCCTGAAGAATTTGCACGTGTGGCTGAGCATCTGGATGAGCTGCCCGGAATTAACGCCTCCACAGACTGGAACCGTAAGTATCCATACGGCAGCACGTTTCAGTCGTTTGCGGGCAATATTACATCGGAAAAACAGGGCATATTAGCCGCAAAAGAAGATTATTACATGACGAGGGGCTACAGCCGGAATGACCGTGTTGGCCGAAGTGGTCTCGAGGAGCAGTATGAAAGCGTCCTACGCAGTCGGAAAGAGAAAATTCAGTATACAACAGATAAAAATGGCACAATCGTTGATTCGGATGTAGCGTCGAAGGGCAGCGCGGGAAAGATTTGGTCCTCACCATCGATATGGAACTCCAGAAAGAAGTAAACAAGGTGTTGCGCCAAGAATTAAAAACGGCCATCCAGAACCAGCCATATGAAAATCATTATATGGATACGGCACTTGCTGTTATGATGGATCCTCAGACAGGGGAAATCCTGGCCGCCGGTGGACAATACTACAACCGGGAGGAGAAGGAATTTCAAAATGCCGGTCAGCGTACGATACACAGTGCATACAGCCCGGGTTCAGCTGTCAAAGGCGCGACAATGCTTGCTGGGTATGAATCCGGTGTGATAAAACCTGGCCAGCGGTTTTATGATACACCGATCAAGATAAAAGGAACGCCGGAAAAAAGTTCTTGGAAAAATCTGCAGTGGGTCAATGACTATGAAGCGCTGAAGCGTTCCTCTAACGTATATATGTTCTATATTGCCATGCGCATGGGTGGCGACTTTAACTATCAGCGAAATGAACCGCTTAATTTTGACCCGAAAGCATTTACTGAAATGCGCAGGTACTACAGTCAGTTTGGTCTTGGTGTTTCGACGGGCATCGATTTTCCATCGGAGTCAATCGGGTATCAAGGTAGTGATCCACTTGCAGGAAATCTCTTGGACCTGGCGATTGGGCAATATGATACGTATACAACCATGCAAATGGCACAGTACGTGTCAACGATTGCCAATGACGGCTATCGCATCCGGCCGCATTTCCTAAAGGCGATTCGTAACCCGGTCCCACACAGTGAGGAGCTTGGTCCGGTATACAAAAGTAATAACACGGAATTCATGAACCGGATAGACATGGACCAGAAGTATATCAACCGCGTACAGGAAGGGTTCCGGCAGGTATTTCAAGAACCTGGTGGTACCGCGTATACCCATTTTGACGATAAACCCTATGCTATGTATGATATTGCCGGTAAAACTGGAACTGCAGAAGCAGACGTTTATGATGATGGAAAAAGTACGCGATGCGGAAAACCTGGCACTCATCGGCTATGCCCCACATGATGATCCAGAGGTAGCTTTTGCCCTTATTGTTCCGAAGGCAGGAACAGGCAATAAACATCCGATTAACCATGAAATTGGGAAAGGGATTTTGGATGCGTATTTTAATTTAAAAGACAAAAAAGATGAAGAGTAAAGACAGATACCAGCCTGAGCACTTGTTGCAGTGTTCAGGCTTTTTATTTTACACTTCGGCACTTATGGGAAGTTATTCTTTACGTTATTTTTACACTCAATTAATAGGCAGTTAAAACTGATTAGTTATGATAGGAATTGCAGGGGGGGGAAACGACATTCCTTTTCTGACAAAAAATAACGACAGGGGGCTTTTGTGGTATGAGATCGCTATTTCTACTTGTGGCAATCACCATGTCACTGCTGTTAGCTGCATGCGGCAATGCAGAAGGAAGCAATAATGCACAGGGGAATGATGGAGGAAAGAAAAGTGAAGGAAACGGGTCGTCCGAAGTAGTCGTGGATGGATCATCTACTGTTTTCCAATCATGGAAGCTATAGCTGAAGATTATCAAAAACAAAATCCCGATGCCCGGGTCAATATTGGTGTTTCCGGTAGCGGTGGCGGATTTGAAAAGTTCGCTGCAGGCGAAACGCATATCTCCAATGCCTCCCGGCCAATCAAAGAAGCAGAAAAGCAGGCGCTTAAGGATGCGGGTATTGATGACTATACCGAATTCGAAGTCGCTCTTGATGGTCTTTCCATTGTCGTTAATAAAGAAAACGACTGGGTTAATAAACTGACGGTTGACCAGTTAAAAAAAATGTGGTCCGAGGATGGCGGTGTAGAAACATGGGCAGATGTGAAAGAAGGCTGGCCTGAAAAAGAAATTGAGTTTTATAGCCCTGGAGCGGACTCCGGCACATTTGATTATTTCAGCGAAGTTGTTCTTGGGGATACGCAAATTCGTAAAGATGCATCATTATCAGAAGATGACAATGTCCTTGTCCAAGGGGTAATGGGTTCCCCTAATGGCATCAGTTACTTTGGATATGCCTATTATGCTGAAAACAAGGATAATTTAAAAGCGGTCCCGATTGTGAATAGTGATGGAAAGGCAGTCAAACCAAGCAAAGAAACCATTCAGTCGGGTGCTTATAATCCATTTTCACGGCCGTTATTTATCTATGTTAAACATGAAGCATTGAAACAAGATGCAGTGTATGATTTTACAACGTATGCACTTGAAAATGCCGGTAAAATGGCAGAAGCAGTAGGGTACGTTGGTAAACCGGAAAGTGGATATGAAAAAGCTTTGCAAAAGGTTGATGAAATAGCCGGTAAATAGGTGGGAGGCAGGTGAGAAAAGATTTCGTACGCTTTTCTCACTTCCTACGTTTGCCATGAGAAGTAGACAGGTTACCCAATGAAGAGAGGTTATTGCATGTCAGTAAATGTAAAAAATAGGATCAAACAGCGAAAAACAAATCGATTTTCTTGCGTTTTACAGAAAAGGCTGCACCTGTATTCTTTTTCCTGTGTGCGACAATATCGGTTCTTACGACGGTTGGGATTATCCTGACATTGCTTGTCGAAACTATCACATTTTTCAGCAGGGTTTCATTTTTGGAATTTATTACGGGAACGGAGTGGTGGCCGTTTGGTGAAGACCCAACGTACGGTGTTCTTCCGTTAATAGGTGGAACCATGCTGATTACGGTTATTGCCATGCTTGTCGCTCTTCCAGCCGGACTTGCATCAGCTATTTATTTAAGTGAATTTGCCCCGGAGCGGACACGTAAAATTATAAAACCGGTTCTGGAAGTTTTTGGCAGGGATTCCGACCATCGTTTACGGTTTCTTTGCTCTGACATTTGTGACACCTGTTCTGGAAACAATTATTCAGGATTTACCCATTTTCAATGCACTTAGTCCTGGGATTGTCGTCGGCGTCATGATTATTCCGATGATTGCATCGCTGTCTGAGGATGCACTTCGCTCGGTGCCGGGTTCCATGAGGGAAGGTGCGTTAGCAATGGGGTCCACACGGCTGGAAGTGGCTATGAAAGTAGTTGTCCCGGCAGCATTATCTGGAATTATAGCTTCATTTGTTCTTGGCATATCACGCGCGATTGGGGAGACGATGATCGTCGCTGTAGCTGCCGGTGCTACGCCAAAGCTGACGTGGGATGCCACGGAATCAATCCAGACAATGACTGGTTATATTGTTCAAGTGAGCCTCGGGGATGCATCATATGGTTCCACAGCATATTACAGCATTTATGCAGTGGGGATGACCTTATTTGTGTTCACATTAATCATGAATCTAGTATCGCACTATATTTCTCGGCGCTTTAAGGAGGACTATTGAGATGAATCTGGTCAATAACAAACGGTTCAGAACAGCATGGGCAAGCGGCTCGTCAAAAACCAGCTGGCCAGATCAATCTTTTTTCTTGCAGCTGGTTTTGGAATGCTTGTTTTGGCGGTGTTGCTCTATCGTATTTTTTCAGAAGGCACAAGCTATCTCGATTGGAGCTTTTTAACGAGTTTCGCTTCCAGGTTTCCGGAAGAGGCGGGAATTAAAGCAGCCATCATTGGTTCATTATGGCTGATGGCAGTTACGGCTCCTGTATCACTTATACTCGGTGTCGGGACCGCCATTTACCTTGAGGAATATGCAAAGGAAAATAAGATTACCCGGTTTATTCAAATGAACATCTCGAATCTTGCCGGGGTTCCATCGGTTGTCTTTGGTCTGTTAGGCCTTACCGTGTTTGTTCGGCTGATGGATATGGGCAGAAGTATTATGGCAGGCGGATTGACGATGAGTCTGTTGATTCTGCCAATTATTGTTGTGTCTTCCCAGGAGGCGATACGGGCTATTCCCAAGGATCAGTATGAAGCATCCTTTGCAATGGGAGCAACGAAATGGCAGACAGTTCTTCGTGTGGTGCTGCCTGCCGCCATTCCCGGTATTCTGACCGGTGGTATTCTTGCATTGTCACGGGCGATCGGTGAAACAGCCCCGCTTTTGATGATTGGCGCTCTGTCTTTTATTGCCTATTTGCCGGAAAATGTATGGTCTGGTTTTACAGTACTGCCGATCCAAATATTCAATTGGACCGGAAGACCACAGGAAGAATTTCATCTGGTGGCTTCTGCAGGCATTATCGTATTGCTGGTTATCCTGCTCTTGATGAATTCGGTTGCTGTGTTTATACGAAATAAGCTTACAAAACGACTTTAATCGGAGGTTTTTTCCATGAGTACAGCTTTAGAGAGTAAACGTATCTTTCTTGCAAATGCAGTGGAGAACGAAAAAGAAGATGTAAAAAAGTCCATTTACAATGTTGATAATTTTAATCTCTGGTATGGCAATGATCAGGCTCTCTACGACGTGAAGCTTGCTATTCCGGAAAATCGGGTAACAGCAATCATCGGACCATCCGGGTGCGGGAAATCAACCTTCATCAAATCACTTAACCGGATGGTGGAATTGGTTCCGTCCGTAAACATGAGCGGAAGTATCAGTTATGCTGGACAGGATATATTCAGTCCGGACTACAAAGTAGAACAATTAAGGACCGATGTCGGTATGGTTTTCCAGCATCCAAATCCATTCCCGAAATCAATTTATGACAATATCGCATACGGTCCGAAAATTCATGGTATCCGCAAAAAGAAGGTGCTTGATGAGATAGTGGAGAACAGTCTAAAGGGCGCGGCGTTATGGGATGAAGTAAAAGACCGCCTGCAAGAAAATGCATTCGGTTTATCCGGTGGTCAGCAGCAGCGGCTATGTATCGCAAGGTGCCTGGCAATCGAGCCTGACGTTATTTTAATGGATGAACCGACTTCTGCCCTGGATCCAATAGCGACGGCTAAAGTGGAGGAGCTAGTACAAAGTCTGAAAGAGGATTACAGTATTGTCATTGTTACCCACAACATGCAGCAGGCTGCTCGGATCTCAGACAAGACAGCCTTTTTTCTTAATGGGGAAGTAATTGAGTTCGAAAACACAGACAAATTATTTTCCAACCCGGAAGACAGACGGACCGAAGATTATATTACTGGCCGATTCGGCTGATTAGGTGAGGGAGGGGTTAAGTGGCTGGAAGGGAACATTTTGAAGCTGATTTAAGCATGGTTAAAAAGATATAATAGATTTAGCACAAACTGCTGAAGATGCGCTTGGAAAGGCTGTTGACGCTTTGTTCAATCAGGATGTTATGTTGGCTGAGAAGGTTATAAAGCAGGATAGGGAAATAGACAGGCGAGAGAACGAAATAAATGAACAAACGATTGTCATGATGGCGAAACAGCAGCCGGTAGCTACCGATTTACGTCGTCTCATTATTTCACTGAAAATACGACCGATGTTGAACGGATGGCTGATCATGCCAGGAATATTGCTGAATCAGCCCTTCGTCTGGGAGAGGAGCACCATTTAGCAATTCCTCAGAAGGTAAAAGAAATGCGCAATATGGTGATGGATATGAATCATACTGCCATACAGGCATTTCAGTATGAGGATATTACCATTGCTGGAAAGCTGTCCGCAATGGATGATGCAGTGGATGATTTATATGAAAGCATGATCCAGAATTTATTAAGTGAAACAGCAGCAAATCCGGAAAAATCCAATATATTATGCAAATGGCCTTCAGCGCCCGGTATATGGAACGATTTGCTGACCATATTACAAATATTGGCGAGAGCATTATTTACCTTGTTAAAGGAGAGTCCCATAAGCTCAATTAAAACGGCTCTTTTCGTATACGTTAATGTTTTTTCCAGTACAGTTGATATAAAGTGCGATATAACTTTGTATGAGCGTTAAACTGCCGCTGCGGAAATACACTGGGGTGCTCGTCGCGTTGCAAGCTGATTCGGCGAAGTGTACGCTCCTCGCAACTCGCAGCCAACTCGGTGGATGTTTTGCTCGTCGCTTTCCGTGGGCGGCTGATGAGCCTCCTCATGCTCGTCACGTTACAAGCTAACTCGGTGAAGCATACGCTCCTCGCAGGTCGCAGATTACTCAGTGAAGTCTTGCTTTGTGCTTGCGCATTGCGGGGTCTCATCTAGGCCTCTGCTCCCACAGGTGTATGTCCTCCGCTGGTGTTGTACTTGTAATCTTATTATATTTACTTGATGCTTAATTATATCTCTATTTTGATGGTTGATTGGAGTGGAGGCCAGTCGACTCCTGCGGGAAAAGCAACAGCTGAAGACCCCGCAGGACAAGGAAAGCTGCGGCAGCGTTACATCGCACGAAGAAAAAGTGTTTTCCTTTTTCGAGGAAGCGATTTTCTTCCGAGGAGGCTGAAGCGTTGCCCGCGGTAAAGAAGACACTGCGAAAAGCGTGAGGTTGAGCAGATGTCGCACTTATGCCTGTGGTGAAAGCGACTGGCTGGAACGGAAATCAACAAGCACTTACATAGCATTAGAAATTGTTTAGTAGGGTTTGTTTTTTAAAGTGACGCCAGAAGCAGCAGTTTTTTTAGGAAACAGCCATTAAAATAGACAGAGAAAAGCTGTATTGCGCTTGCAATACAGCTTAATTCGTGATGGCCTCTGCAATTTCATAATGGCTCATGTCACTTGTCAGTTCAAATTCACCGAGCTGCACATATTTGGTGTAGCTTTTATCCTCCAGGTATTGTGTGAATTCGTCTGCACTTTCAATAATGTTATTTTCCTGCAGTGTTTCACTGATAGTAGATGGGGGCGTCCCAGATTCAATTGTCAGCGTATAAGTTGTTGGCTGACTGTCCTCGGACGTTTGTTCTCCTTCGTCATCATCGTTATTGCTATTTTTCTCTTCGCTTTGACTTTTTTCATTTTTATTGGTGCTGGAGGCTGTCTCCTCACCTTTGTTCTTCTGATCGGAATCCGTTTCTTCGTTTTTGTTTTGATCGGATTGTACTGAAACCGAAATATATTCTGATTCTGTCATGACATGATAGCCTTTCGATTCGACCTTTTTAATCATGTCTTCGGTTGATAGCTCCGAATTGTTCTGGCCGCTGCCGGAAAAATAAAATGTTGCAAGCAATATGATTCCGGCTGTCAATAAACCAAGTGCAAAAGAGCGGATTAATTGTTTCATCATCTTCCCCTATCTTTCTGTTAAGCTGAGTATTTTAGTCATTATGTACAGTGTCTTCCGAGAAGTCGTTTGTCAGCAGTTCTTCTTCCAGGACTTTTATTTTTTCTTCATTTGATAATTGTCCTGCATAGTTGAAATCGAAATTTGTTCCAGCTCGCTTTCCAGTTCGTCAAACTTATCATTCATGAAAAACGACAGGATTAGGAGCACCACTGCAATGACAATGACGGCAACTATCGCAAAGATCATGATATTCCCCTCCATTCATTCATCATTACAGTTATAACATACATTGCCCAAAAGAGAAATGAGCAATTTTTAACAGTGATTCTTGAATATTTCTCGGATATCTGCTATTATAATTAAGTCTGAAACGTCATAATAAACGTCTTTGAAAAGTGACATTCTATTGTTTGGAGGGAAAATAAATGCGCGTAAATATTACACTTGCTTGTACAGAGACAGGTGACCGTAACTATATTTCAACAAAAATAAGCGGAAAAACCCAGAACGTTTGGAGCTTATGAAATATTGCCCGCGTCTGAAGAAACATACGCTTCACCGCGAGACCAAATAATACGGTCCTATCAGCTCTTGCCATATTGCGGCAAGAGCTTTATTATTGCAACAGAATGGTGTACAGTTCAGTCGGGGGTGTTTAAACTGGATAAACAAGCAATGCGGAAAGGCGCAATGGAAGAACTGAAAAATATACCAGATAATCAACGGCGGCAAATTGAGCAGGAGCTTAAGCGGCACCTTACAGTTTCGGATGCGTGGCAATCGGCGGACAGGTTGGCATAACGGTGGCTAAAGGGTTTGAGTGGAACACGGAGCCGATCATCGATGCTGCCTGGCAAGAAGGGAAAACAGTCTGTGTACCTAAATGCTTCCCAGACGAGCGGAAGCTGAATTTTTCATCCTTGATACATATGATCAGCTGGAGACCGTTTATCACGGCCTATTGGAACCAAAACCATCTGAAACAGTAAGGGTGAACAAGCAGGATATTGATTTGCTCATTGTCCCAGGACTTCTCTTTGACAAAGGCGGTTTTCGGATTGGCTTTGGCGGTGGGTACTACGACCGTTTCCTGACTGACTTCCCGAATCAAAAATTGTCACTGGCTGGGTCATTTCAAGTAGTTGAAAATCTCCCGTCTGAATCCTACGATATCCCGGTAGATTCCATCATCACCGAACAGGGAATGCTGCATCAGGGAGGAATGTAAGGTGGATTTTGCACGGTATTCACGGCAAATGCTGTTTGGACCGATCCAGGAAACAGGACAACAAAACTAGCCGAAAGCTCGGTACTCGTTGTCGGTGCAGGTGCGTTGGGAAGTATTATTAGCAACCAGCTTGTGCGGGCGGGGGTTGGCAAGATTCGTCTGATCGACCGTGACTATGTTGAATGGAGCAATTTGCAGCGGCAAATGCTGTTTGATGAAGATGATGTCAGAGAGGCGGTGCCGAAAGCCATCGCAGCGAAAAGGAAATTGGAACGAATGAACAGCCAGGTGACAGTGGAAGCTATCGTTGGCAACGTATCACTCGACAATACAGATGAACTATTGGACGGCATTGACGTTGTTTTGGACGGGACAGATAACTTTTCCACCCGCTATTTGCTGAACGATGCCTGTTTTCAAAGAGGAATTCCATTTTCCTATGGAGGGGTGGTCAGTTCAAGGGGGATGCAAGCGTTCTTTATTCCGCATGTAACCCCATGCCTGCGTTGTATTGCAAAAGAAGGTGCAGCCAGTGGGCAGACATGTGATACAGCAGGTGTCATTTCGCCGGCGGTCAATATCGTTGCATCCCATCAGGTGACAGAAACACTGAAGTATTTGACCGGCAACCGGAATGCACTCCGGAATACCTTAAAAACGTTCGATATCTGGCTGAACAACCAGTACGATATGAAATTATCAGCAACTGATCCAAGCTGCCCGGTCTGCGGGAACCATGAATACCCAGCTTTGAATCAATCAGTTAAGAATGAGGAAACGGTTTTATGCGGGCGTGATACTGTCCAGATTCATCGTGAAGCAGGCATGGATCTGACATATTGGGAAAAAACACTTGCACACGCAGCGGATATACAGCGCACACCGTTTTTACTGAAAGCTGTTTTTCAGGAAGGGATTCAGTTTGTCCTGTTCAAAGATGGTCGGGTGCTTGTCCAAGGAACAGAGGACCCTGTTCAGGCGCGTATATGGTATGACCGCTACATTGGATCCTGATGCATAATCTCATGCAATTGGCAGATAACTAAAACACCATACGATAAGAAAAGGGTGTGTCAGTTATGAGATTCTTTACAGTACTTACGCTGGCAGTGACAGCGGCAGCGATGATTTTCAAGTGGCGTTACCGGATTATGAACACACTCCTCGCCATCAGTTTCCTGCGGCGGGCAGCAGTGATGATTTCGATGAATATGCCGGCAATCCGCCAGAAGTTATTGCCAGGTCTGTTTCAGCGTTAAATCCGTTCCATAAACGAACCAATGTCGAGAAGCTGTTACTAGGACAGCTTCTTTTTTCATTAAGACAAGTTTTTTCTAACAGCAGAAGGTCTTTTACGAAAAGAAAAATCGGCTTAAGTTTGGTATGATTGCCAAGAGGGGGGGAATGGATGTGGAGAAGAACTACAGAATGCATCACTTGGCATATCAATTGATCAGTACAGGGGATTTTGAGGTTCTGCACTATAATGAAAATGAAATATGGCTGGAGAAGCTTGCTGGTAAGACATCAAGGGTTGTCCGTCTATTTCAAGGCGGTTTTGACTGGAAAAACCACCTAAAAGATATCGCACTTGTTTTTCAGAAAGCGAAAGCTATAAGGCGTTCGTTCAAGGGGAAACATGTGGAAATACATAATGTATATATTGCCGCACATCCTCCGGTGGATGATTGGGGAAATATTGAGAAAGCCTATGCAGCTGCAGGAAAGGCATCCCATCAAAATGCATCTGTATTATTTGTCGGAGCAGGAAAAAGAAGAAGGATTACAGCGCTTGCAGGACGTTGCCGGAGCAGAACTCATAGATGATTCGGCAAATTATTCGGAAGCAGATCTATCCGAGCATGCCGCTTATTACCGGAAGCAGCTGGCTGACAAAGCGGACCAAAAACAGCGCGAAGCAGAAAAATTGTTCGCAAAAGGCAAGCCAATCTTCACGTATATGCTGCTAGCTGTTAATTTGCTCCTGTTTCTGCTGCTTGTCATGAATGGCGGAAGTACGTCCACTGAAACATTAATCCGTTTGGGGCCAAATACAACCCTGCCATTCTGGAAATGGGGAATGGTGGCGAATCATTACCTCCATGTTTCTGCACATTGGCCTTCCTCATTTGGCCATGAATATGCTTGCAGTTTATTACTTGGGAACAGCTGTGGAGCGTATTTACGGATCGTTCAGATTCATTCTGATTTATTTTTGGCTGGAATCGGCGGGGGACTGGCAAGCTTTGCGTTTACGGAGAATATATCCGCAGGTGCTTCTGGTGCATTGTTTGGGTTATTCGGTGCCCTCTTGTTTTTGGTGTTATGCATAAGCGGGTATTTTTTCAGACAATGGGGATGAATTTGCTTATATTGGTTGGCATCAATATTGGTTTCGGCCTCTTGGTACCACAAATTGACAACAGTGCGCACCTTGGCGGGTTAATTGCTGGTTTTATCGCATCCGTTATTGTTCGGATGCCTGGAAGAAAGTCGGCTATGATACAAGTATCTGCATTCCTATTGTATGTACTGCTGACCGCTGGATTGGTTGCTTATGGTGTGACAGCCAATGAAGAAAATCCGGCTTACCAGTTGATGAATGCAGAACAGCTGCTCACACAGAATAAATATGAAGAGGTTGTTGATGTGGCCACAACCGGATTGACGATGGATGGAAAGCTGTCCCCGGACTTGGAGAGCCGGTTATTATTTCAGCGTTCCTATGCATATATCCAATTGGGAAGAATCGATCAGGCGATAGCCGATTTGGAGAAATCGACTGAGCTGAATGACCAGTTTGCAGAGGCTTATTACAATCTTGCCATCTTGTATGATGATCAAGGAACGGATGCATTGGCCACCGAGCACATTCAAACAGCATATGAACTGGATTCAGGCAATAAGGATATCCAGCAGCTGTATGAACGGATAACGGGTAAGCCTGCCCAATGATACTAACGTTGTGCTTGCAGTCTGGTGATTGTCAGAAATCAGGATATTGCTGGATGAGTCTTTTTTTCTTTCCATTTACTTCATAGAGGACGACCAAATGGGTGTTCTGTTTATTAAATAGAATGACGGGGACGAAGCTTGTCAATGTTTCAGACTCAGATTCCGCAGTGATGAATGGAACCACATAATTTTTATAAAGACCTTCCCATAATTGTCCGATTATCTGATTCGTCTGTTCTTGTGTGAATGAGGGGAGCGGTTGGTGGTTGAATTTTTCCAGTCCTGTCAGTGGAACGGCCGTATAAGATTCTTTATTGATCTGAAAGTGGTCCATCAGCTGGTTCCATGAATAGGATAATTGCTGTTCTGTCGTATGTCCCAGCAGGCGTTCCCATTCATGTTCATCATCCGTTTCCGCTTTCTTGAACGATTGCATTGATGTGTTAGGGGAATCAATGACATATAACTGATCATATGTCATTTGCTGTATGCTGGTTATCTGGTCATCTGGATTATGCACTTCCCCGTGGTGATAGGATATTGCCTGGTAATAGTTGCTGTCCTCTCCCGTGATTTTTTCCTTCATCTTAATCGTGTCCGTATTTTCTTTCCATTTCGTCTTTATGCCGTACAGCCGGCCATTATCGAACAATAGTGTGACATCCTGACGCAAGTACGCCTCGTTTTCACTTACTGACTTGCTTTTCCACACAACGTCATAGGAATCTCTCGTTTTTGTGAAACCAGTTTTACCGCAGTGCTTGTCCCCTGAAAACCCGCTTCCGGATCTTCCTGGAAATAAGTAATGGCAGGTGCTGAAGCTGATTGCCACATGTAAATAAGGACGCATGTACAAAGAAATGGGATTATTGCTAACATGGCCAGTTGTTTTTTCATCATCATCATCCTTTTGGGCGGTTGTTTTGGCAGGCGGGTTCACTTAACAGAAATTGTATGATGCCGAAGTTACCTTTATGTATAGAATGGAACATCCGGTATAAACTACTGTACAGGCAACTAAAGTACGCATTTTACAATTGACAGGTGATTGAATGGAAAAAGAAAAACAGCCGCTATTCTCTTCATATGACAGGAATGTTGCTTATTTAAAGGAAAGACTTGCTGTTGATAAGAGCTTCGATGTGATTCATCTTGACTTGGAGTATGCCGGCAGAAATATGGCTCTTTTCTTGATTGATGGCTTTGCCAAAGATGAAATATTACATTACATTATGAAATTGCTGGCAAAGCTTGAACCGGAGCAACTGGAACCGGATCCGCTTGAAAAGCTGTTCAAAACATATATACCATATATTGAAGTCGGTCATGAGAAAGATTTAAACAAGGTAACCGATCTGGTGCTCGGGGGGCCGGCAGCATTGGTTGTGGAAGGCGTTGACGAAATTATTATGATTGACGCTCGGACATATCCAGTCAGGTCACCGGCTGAACCGGATTTGGAGCGGGTTACCCGCGGACCAAGGGATGGTTTTGTTGAGACGATTGTATTTAACACTGCCCTGACAAGAAGAAGGGTACGGGATCGGTCTTTGCGCATGGAATATCTGCAAATAGGCCGACGCTCCATGACGGATGTTGCGGTATGCTATTTGGAAGATATTGCCGACCAGGAACGCGTGGAAGATACCAAAGCCACCTTGCAAAAATTGATACAGACGGTTTGCCTATGGCTGAAAAGACCGTTGAAGAATATCTCAGCGGCCGGCACTGGAACCCATACCCGACAGTCCGCTATACGGAACGACCGGATACCGCCGCTGCCCATTTATACGAGGGGCATGTGCTCATTATTATTGATGGGACACCAAGTGTTATGATTACACCTGCAACCTACTGGCACCATTTGCAGCATGCAGAAGAATACCGGCAAAAACCGATCGTTGGCGCATATTTGCGGTTTGTGCGTTATTTTGCTGTTTTTGCATCTATTTTTATTTTGCCGCTTTACTATCTTTTGGCTGTCAATCCTGATTTCCTTCCTGCATCCCTTTCATTTATTGGTCCAAGTGAGGAAGGGACAATGCCTTTTCTGCTCCAGTTTTTTCTGGCAGAAATAGGGATTGATGTGCTCAGGTCGGCTGCCATTCATATCCCTTCATCGCTGGCAACAGCGCTCGGACTTGTTGCTGCTATCCTGATTGGCCAGGTTGCGGTGGAAGTTGGGTTATTCTCCAATGAAGTCGTTCTGTATCTGGCAATTGCCGCCATTGGAACGTATGCGACACCGAGCTATGAATTAAGTTTGGCTAATCGGCTTGTCCGGATGTTTCTCCTGGCGGTAACCGGGATGTTTGGCGCGATTGGCTATATTGTTGGAATCACGTTCTGGCTGCTCTATCTGATTCGCATGTCGTCATTTCAAACTGCTTATCTCTGGCCAGTGCTCCCATTTTCTTATCGTGCATTCCGGAATGTGTTTATTCGTTCGCCAATCCCAATGCAAAATCGCAGACCTCTATTTTTGGACCCAAAGGATCCGGATCGCTGATAAAGGTGATCCGGATTTTTTAATTCCTTATTTGCGTGTCCTTTGGTATACTATAGAATGGTGATTTGTATGAAAACAATTTATGATGTAAGGCAGTTATTGAAACGTTTTGGAACGGTTATCTATGTCGGTGACAGGCTGGCTGATTTGGAATTAATGGAAGATGAAATCAGGGAAATGTATCAAGCTAAGTTTATTGATACAAAAACATACCAAATGGCACTGCTTCTTCTGCGGGAAGAGGCATCACGTCTCCGCGATGAAAAAGGGGCGAACGATAATGGATAAGCTTATGATTGGTGCTGATATCGGCGGCACCTCTATCAAACTTGGCATCATCGATCAAACTGGTGCTATATGGAATAAATGGTCTATCGATACAAATGCTGACAGTTCAGAGATCATTCCTGACTTATGGAATTCCATACAGGGAAAAATGGATACAATGAACCTGTCCAATACCGATATTATGGGTATTGGTGCTGGTGCACCGGGATTTGTTGATAGTAAATTAGGTTATGTTTATCAGACCGTCAATATTGACTGGGAGAATGTAGAATTAGCCAAGGAACTGGAAGATTTATCCGGGCTGCCAGTTTATGTGGCAAACGACGCCAACCTGGCAGTGCTTGGTGAAAACTGGAAGGCGCCGGTGATCAGGCCAGAAATTTGATGGCAGTCACACTTGGTACAGGTGTGGGCGGCGGAATTATTGCAAATGGCACTATTCTGGATGGAGAAAATGGAACGGCCGGGGAAATCGGGCATATGACAGTTGATCCTGATGGCCATCGATGCAACTGCGGACGAAAGGATGTTTGGAAACCATCGCATCCGCCACTGGCATGGTCCGACAAGTGATGGAAAAAATGGATTTGAACGCTGAAAGCCCGCTGTCATCCCATTTTCAAAAGCATAAACAGGTAACCGCAAAGGATATTTTTGAGCTGGCTGAAACAGGTGATGACCTCTGTAAAGAAATAATCAGGGAAACTGCTTCTGTTCTCGGGCTGTGTCTGGCGAATGCCGCCCTGACTGTTAATCCAGCCAAAATCATTATCGGCGGTGGTGTTGCCCAGGCAGGGGACCAATTCATTCGTTTAATTGATACGGCTTTTCGTCGATATGCGCTGGGAAGAATCAGTGACACCTGCATAATCAAAAAAGCCCGGCTCGGAAATGATGCAGGGATAATCGGTGCGGCATTTTTAGTGAAACAACAAACAGAAAAACTTACATTCTAGTGCGTGTTTAAAAAAGAGGATACAAATGAACTTTTTTGAGCGACCTGTTCTAGGGCTATATTTTTTTAGACTGTTTATATTTTCTATGAAACTTTTTGAATGAATATCCGTCTATTATAGACAAAGGGCACAAGTTTTAAAATTTTAGTTCCAGGAATGAAAGGTAACGAATACGAATAGGGAATAGAAGAGTGCAATATGTTGATTGCAGGGGGAAAATATATGGACTTTAAACGTTTCCGAATACCATTATATATAATTGCCACGATATTGTTTGGCCTGAAAACCTATATCATTTACCGTTTTCCTTTCATATTGAATTGGAAAATAGCATGCAGGAGTTCATCCTGTTTATCAACCCTTTCATTTCGGCATTTCTTATTTTTGCCATCGCGGTATGGTTTAAAACCATACACGGCAAATGAAGTTTCTGCGTTATACAGCATTGATCGGGACCATTATTGTCTATTTCAATCTTGTATTCTATCGTTCTTTTACCGACTTTATCACGATACCCCAGTTATTCCAGGGGAGTAATATAGGCGACTTGGGCTCAAGCATCCTGACATTGATTGAAGTCTATGATGTGTTTTTCTTTTTGGATGTCGTGATTATCTGGTATTTAAGTAAGAAAAACGGGTGCCATGGCCGTCACATATCCAAAACGGGGGAAGGGTTTTTGCACTTGCTGTTTCTTTGATGCTGTTGGCAGGAAATTTCTTCCTGGCAGAAATGGACGCCCGCAGCTGTTCACCCGTGCTTTCGACCGGGAGTACCTTGTAAAAAATATTGGTTTGTTCAACTATCATATTTATGATCTTGCCGTACATTCTAAAGTAAAAACGCAACGTGTGTTTGCTGATGGCAATGAAATCCCTGAAATTAAGGAGTATGTGGAAGAAGAGGTGAAAAGTGACGAGGAATCGCCGCTTAAAGGAATTGCGGAAGACCGGAACGTCATTTTCATTTCTGCAGAATCCATCCAAAGTTTTGTCATCAATAATAAAGTAAACGGTCAGGTGATCACACCGTTTTTAAACAGTCTAGTGAATGATGAGAGTACGTTTTATTTTGAAAACTTTTACCATCAGACATTACAGGGAAAAACTTCTGATTCAGAGTTTCTAGTGGAGAATTCTTTATATCCGCTGTCAAGAGGTGCTGTATTCTTTACGCACGGTCAAAATGAGTACCACGGACTTTCAGAGATGCTGAACAATCAAGGATATTTCACTTCTGTTCTTCATGCCAACAATAAAAGCTTCTGGAACCGGGATCAGATGTATGACAGTCTCGAAGTTGACCATTTCTATGGAGAAGAAGCATATGAGGTAACAGAGGAAAATTCGATTGGCTGGGGGCTGAAGGATAAGCCGTTCTTTGAGCAGTCGATGAAATATCTGCAAACAATGGAGCAGCCATTTTATTCAAAGTTTATTACGCTGACAAACCACTTTCCATTTCATTTGGATAAAGAGGACCGGTCTATTGAAAAATATGATTCCAGCTCCAATACACTGAATAACTTTTTTCCGGCTGTCCGGTACATGGATGAAGCTATTGAGGAATTTTTCGGCCAGTTGAAACAGTCCGGCCTGTACAAAGACTCAATCATTGTCATTATGGGTGACCACTATGGTATTAGTGAAAATCACAATAAAGCGATGAGCCGTTATCTAGGCAAAGATGAAATAACACCGTATGATCATGTTCAGCTTCAGCGTGTGCCAATGTTTATTCACATTCCTGGCTATGAGGACGGCAAAGTAATATCAGAAGTAACAGGCCAAATTGATGTAAAACCGACGTTATTGCATCTCTTGGGCATATCGACAGAAAACGATATCCAATTTGGCAACGATATGTTCATTGATGACCGAAAAGGGTATATCGCACTTAGAAATGGGGATTTTATCAGCGATAAGTACATTTCAACAGGCGGAATTTGCTACAACCGTAAAACTGGCGAACCTGTAGAAACGGATGAGGAGACCGATACTGGTGTACAGGATGAAACGGAAACGGCCAATCCTTGCACACCGATTAAGAAGAAGTTGAAAAAGAGTTAGGATTGTCCGACAGTATTATCTATGGGGATTTGTTCCGTTTCGTTGACTTCTCAAACAGTAAAAACGAATAGGCAGATAAAAAAGCTGATCCGTTTATTAGCGGATCAGCTTTCACTATTGCTTTCCTCATGAAGCGAAATGAGTGAAATAAACAATGAACTGACATGTTCTTTTTTATATAATACCTAATTCAGTTATAATCGTTCCAATGGAGAAAAAGCCAAAGACTAATACAGCCACTGCTGAAAAACCGAGGGCAAATAAGTTTTTAATCCGTAACTGCCGTACTACGGATACGATTGCCAATAATGTAACAAGCAAAAACATAACTGCTAAGACCATTTGTAATACATCCTCCTTGTCAATGAAAACAATATAAAGCTTATCTGTATTATTATGTACCCAACTGTTTCCTATACTTATTTTATAGTATAAAATGAGTTTTGTCGAGGTAAATCCATTTTAATTATTTAATAAATGTGAAGGAGGTAAAGCAGTGAAAGTAAATAGTATTCCAGCAGGTCCGCTGGGCACAAACTGTTATATTGTAAGCAATGGCACGGATGCGCTTATCGTTGATCCAGGAGGCGACTCTGAGAACATCATTGACTTTTTGGCTGACGAAGGAGTGACACCTAACGCAATACTCCTGACCCATGCTCATTTTGATCATATTGGAGGTGTCAGTCATTTACGCTCATACTACGGGATTGACGTCTATCTTCACGCAAACGAACAAGCCTGGCTGGAAAACCCGGAATGGAATGGTTCTTCTTTATTTATAGGAAGCGAGATCAAAACGGCGGAGGCAGAGCATCTGCTGAATCCCGGCAGCCTGCAAATAGGATCATTTTCATTTGATGTCATGCATACTCCCGGCCACTCACCCGGAAGTGTAAGTTTCCTGTTTCATGATGAGCATTTCGTCATAAGTGGGGATGTATTATTTAATGGAGGGGTCGGCCGAACCGATCTGCCCGGTGGGGATATCCAGCAGCTGGAACAGAGTATACGTGAGTCTCTTTATCAGCTGCCTGACTCCTATCTGGTTTATCCCGGTCATGGCCCGGAAACAACGATTGGGCAGGAGAAACAGAAAAATCCTTTCTTTACGGCTTAGCCATGCAACGTGCTGTTAACATGGATGGGGAATACGGGTGCCTGAACAGAAAAATGCCAGCCATCGATTATGGCTGGCATTTTTAGGGGGGATGTGCTCTGCTCTTTTGTTGGTTAGGGATAAAAGTTAAGCTACTTATTTAGTATAAGTGCAATTAAACAACATGTCAATAGTGAAAAACGGCAAAATGAAAAACCCTGACCGCAATTTGTATGCCGGCAGGGTTTTCATTCAGTAACCAGGGTCGACTTAATGACCGAATCCTGGCACTAATATAAATTCTGAATACCATGTGAAACCGATAAAAAATAATGTGCAATAAGCTCCGAACAAGTACATATACATACGCTCAGATAATTTCAGATAGCTTACTGTCAGGAAAAATGCCGTTTGGACAAGGAATAGTACGGCTGTCTTATTCATATCTCCAATATAAAACATGACAGTAAATATACCTGTCCAAAAGGCAAGGACACGAAACATCCTATCCATGTTTTCCTCCTCCTTTATGTAACCATATCAAGGCTATTATAAACGACGAATGACATAATGTAAATGAATCATGCTAAACAGCTGAAAGTTTTGCCAGATAGGTACAATTTTCACATCCATGAAACATGTTTTCTGTTTCCACTAATTCGATTTCATCAAATAACGCTTCAAACATTCCTTTCAGAAAAGAATGATGCATCCGGCATACCATGGTCCGATTCGATGAGGCTACTTCTTTAAATGGGCAATTGTTAATGGTGAATGTAATATTATTCTGTTCTTTATTATAGTGAAAATCAGGATACATACCGAGCATATTCCCAGCGTCTTCCAGTATGTGCAGTTTTTGCTCCATCGTAAGTTCAGCGGGTATGGTTGTCTGCTGCTGGCTGCTGATAATATTTGTCCCATATTTTTCCCTGTTTTGTACAGTGCTTCCCGTCCTGCTTCGCCTAATTCAGCAAATGACTCGATGGCGATGGACGAAAGCAGTTTATAATCCCGATACGGGAAGTTCAGTTCGATTACTTTATCCGAAAGTGAAAAGCGCCTGCTTGGCCGGCCACCTTTTCCGGTTTTTCGGAATAGGATTCCACCATTCGGACATCCTCAAGTTTGGATAAGTGAAGCCTGGCCACATTTGCGTGGATGCCGAATATGTCCGCCACTTCAGCCGCACTCACGTCCCTATGGTGCTGAACCATATACTGATAAATATTAAACCTGGTCGGATCGCTCATGACATTTGTTACTTTCAGTGTTTGTTCCACTGAAACCACCTCACTATGTTTATTACTTTTATTATAGTAAAAAACATTGGAGAAGAGAGTGCAGTGGAACATTTGTTGAAAATAGTACACAAGTTTAGGTTTACGCAAAAAAGAATTTATTCATCTGTCAGCTCGAGCTGGTTTTGATGCTATGAGCGGCTCCAGTGTCTGTTTGGACGGTTAAATATAGATTGTATTTTTCTTTGTTTGTTTGGTATAGCGGATATCAACATCTCCATATGGAAAATGATATATTGTTGAAGCTGGTAAATCCATGCCGCTTGCCAGTTCATCTTTGAAGCGTGTTCGTCCCATTTGCAGTAATGTTTCTATTTTTAGCTGTTCCGTGTGATTCTGGGCAATGTGGATTTCATCACGATAGGAGTGAACATTGGCGTGATGACGATGAACGATATGGCTATAAAAAAAAAGGACGTAGGGAAGAATAAACCCATTTTGATTATTGGTATATGCTAATATCTGTTTCATATTGCTCACCATCTGTCATTGTAATCGAAACGTGCACACCGTGCGGAACAGAAGTGAAACGAACATCCCGCACGTGTTGGAGATAAACCTCAAACCCTTTGCCGTCCACGTTTCGGATAATCCTGTTCCCGTTTCTTTTAATTGAAGCAGTTGTACCATCCTGCTGCAGGAGTGCTAATGTTGACGGTTCAATTGTTACTTCGGTAGACCTGATTACCTCGTCACGCAAAAAGTAAAAAAACTGCTGTCCCGCTAATTGATCATAGTTTGATGTGAAATCGGTGCCTTTAACGAGATATCCGATAAATGGAAGTGTCATTAACAGGATGCTGATAGTCAGAAGTGATTCTATAAACGTAAATCCATTTTTATTTGTCCGGGTAGCCATATAAACAAATTTACTTTCTCTTTTCGGGCATTTGTCCATGTCACACATCCTTTCATGAGCTCTTCCTCTGTAGTGAAGGAAAAGGTCGCTTCTGCTCCGTTTATTTTCTTCATATAATCATTGGGGAGGAGGGGGTGCTTATTATCCCATAAATAGGACTGCAGCTCCCTGTGCAATTCTTTCACAATATGGTGCTTTTGCTCCAGGACCATCCGTTCATTCATTAACAGATTTGCAGCAGGGATGAGTGTTGCCACCACCATCAAAAGCAGACTGGCTGCAACAATGGTTTCAATCAGTGTGAAACCCTTATTGTTTGTCAATATAACACCGCCCCTTTCCCAATGGGCATACAATATTATAGGTACTGGAGGCCGTTTGAATGGAAAATGTTCCAGGGCTTATGATGGTTCCTTTGTGATTGAATGAAATCTTTGGCAATGTCCGTTTATCAATTTCCCATCCTTCAGGTACGCTACGTTCCAAGATGGTGAAAAACCTTTTTGATTTGGTAATGACCGTCATTCGGAAATGTCAGCCAGTAGCCCGCTTTGGAGTTATAAGAAAGACTTTGTGTGTAAAGCAAATCCATCTCCAGTGTTTCAAAAAATTGCTTCTCTGTTTTTCTCCAGTAAGGATAGTTGGACCGGAACTGTCAAAAGAATCAGAACGGACCATATGGAAAGAACCAGCAGCATCTCAACCAATGTGAATCCATTCTTATGGGGCATCGCCGCTGGAGACCTTGCCTTCCTCATCGATGGTTAAACTTGTCTTGCCATCCGGGCATGTGGTTTGGTCCTCGGTAATGTACTCAGCAGTTTTCAGTATTTCGATAGTACCTGGATAGCTGTTTTTTCAATATAGTACGCATCCGCTTGGGCTTGGACAACACTCACCAGTGCCTCGCACCCTTTCTCGTTAACCTCTTTACTTTTTTACCTAAATTCGGTATAAGCAGCATAACCAGTACCGATATGATCATCAGTACGATAAGCATTTCAATTAATGTGAAGCCGCGTTGATTTTTAAACATTGATTGCAACTCCTTTTTCTAAATTGTATTGATGATGGATATTTGATTATCATCATCGGTAAATTTGCCATCAGGCTTGTAATGTAGACCCTCTTGATAATTCAGCAACCATTAGTGAGGCGTAGTACGTAAGAATTAGTTGCTTTTTGTTCGGACATATTGACTAAAATTTCTTTATGGATATGCCAGTCATCAATAAAAACTGATGTGAGAAGCGACTTAACCCGTGATATGTTATTATTATCTTTTTCATTCGGATTTTTCAGAGTGATCGTTTGATAGGATTTTTCTGCAGAATTGTTTGCAGCAACGCGTATAAAATTATGGTTTTTCACCGCGGTCGGTTCTTTAAACAGAATAATTCCGCTGCGGTTTGTGATCCATTCCTTCAGTTTTTAGCATGTTGGGAAAAAGAAAAAGCTTATCAAGGGTAAGGTTATTTTCCTGCGGTAGGATTCGGATGGCAAGTCTTTCCGTATGGTTGACAGGGAGTGTGGATAACGCAATGCATAATGATCGTTAAGGTGCACATAGATAATTGTTCCAGTTTGCGGTTTTCGAATTTCACCTATATCCATTCTTGACGTAAACTTACAGTAAGTTAGCAGTAATTGGTATTGTTTAATGGGAATTGTCTAGTGAAGGATTTTTTCCAAGTACACGAAAGTAGATGTCTGCCTGATTTGGAAAAGGGTAGGAGTGAATATCCGAAGCACATATTGCAGAGGATGTTCTGAGATTTTGGAAGCTGTGTCCAAAGAAAATTTCACCTCCTTTATTAGACTAAATTCGACACGCTTTGCTAAACTCCTTCTTTTTTATGAAATATTTTATAAAATTTTTAAGGCAGGCAAGCTAGCCGTCTATCAGTCAGCACCTGCAAGCTCCCGGCGTTGTTCCTTGTTGTCGCAAGTGTAGGAATGGTGAACACAACAAGTTTTTCTTTAGGAATGCAACGTCAAGACAATATGGCGGGAAGTGCGTCGCTTTTCTTGGCATCCTTCCATTTGCTGGATGTGGCCTTGTTTCTCCACTTGTTGGA
The DNA here is from genome assembly GCA_001311805.1 of Lentibacillus juripiscarius JCM 12147. Next base: position 26,384 of record BBCA01000041.1, read on the forward strand.
ATTGCTGGCGATCATACAGCTGTTCCGGTGTCGTATGAAATTCCTTTTCTACAATTGCCTTTTGGGAATATCTCTCAAACAAACCATTTTACATTATACGTATACGGGTATATAGTAAGAGTGTCATTAATATGGGGACTGATAGGTGGGAATTGATGCCTTCATTCCAGCAGTATCTACGTCACGTTACTGCAATCACGAATATCATCTAAGAGGAAGCATGACAAAACACTTTCCCGTAAAATTCAAGGGAGATAAATTATCATCGAACAACATTCACTTCAACGCAATAAACCGTCATTTCGTGCTGATCAGGTTGGGAGCTTATAAAAGACCTGACAAAATAAAACAGGCTCTCCGCAAAAAGTGAATGGAGATATCAACGCTGAACAATTGCGTGAAATCGAAAATAATGAAACAGAATGCACCGTCGAAAAGTAAAAGGAGTTGGGGTTCAACGCTGTGAAAGATGGCGAACTACGGCGGGTCTGGTGGCATTTTGATTTCCTTGAAAACCTGGATCGCGTTGAAGGATTTGAACGGAAAATGCCTCCAATTTCATCAGCGGGG